>NZ_LFZQ01000008.1:0-213376 GCF_001990725.1 Acinetobacter genomosp. 33YU
GTTGCGAAAGTAACTGCATAATCACTTTTCAGTGAAAAAAGCGCTCCTTTTGGAGCGCTTTTTTTATACTTGTTGTTTGACAATTCAATTTAAAGCTGGCCTTAACTGATACTTCAATGTCCTTATTTGCACTTAAGCCTTTTTATTAAATTTGTATGATAAGAATCAAGAAAATGAACAATAAAGTTTATGTAACTTAGGTTACTGGTAAGGAGCTTTCGATATGAACGCTAAAGTGAATATTACGAATCGTGCAGGAGCGAGCTTTCCAGTACGTCGTATGAACTTTGACTTTAATGATGTACCAGAATATTGGATGAATGGTTCTGCTGGACTTACACATTTTATGACTGCATTATCAGCATTGTTTCCTGCTGGTGAGAAATTCTTCATCGATAGTGTACGTGCCGTACGTTATCATCCAGCTATTAAAGATGATGAACTGCTACAAAAAGAGATTAGTGCTTTCATTGGGCAAGAAGCAATGCACACTCAAGAGCATGTAAATTTTAATGCGTCTGCTCAAAAGTTTGGTCATGATGTAGAAACGTTAGAGAAATTTACTGATACAGCGATTCAAACAGCCATTAAAACTTTTGTAAAAATTGTCAAACCTTTTGGCATGACAAAAGAAATGGTGGATCTGACTGCTACTACTGCACTTGAGCATTTTACAGCTACTATCGCCTCACAATTATTAGTAAATAAGAACATTCAAGAACTGATGACTGATGAGACCATGTCAACTATGTGGTATTGGCATGCAGTTGAAGAAAATGAGCATAAAGCTGTAGCTTTTGATGTATACGAGGGTGTATTTGGTAAAGGTGTAAAGGCTTATGCTTTACGTACGAGCTCTTTAGTATTTGCTATGACTTTAATCTTTTTGATTCAGTCATCGTTTGTACTTCGTCTTTTAAAACAAGATAATAAATTAAACTTAGCTGAGCTGTCTGTAATTTATAAATATGGTTATAGCCCATCGAAAGGTATTATTACAGGTATGGCGAAAGAAATGCTTGCTTATTTTAAACCAGGTTTTCATCCTAATGATTTAGATACAGTTAGCTTGTTAAAAACATGGAAAGCTAAACTTGGACTTTAACCAAAAAATAAAGTGAAAAGGGCTGTGAATAGCCCTTTTTTGTTGCCTTAAAAGTGCTACTCATTTTTAAAATTATAGAGTTTTATTTTGATTCAGAAAGGGGCTTTTAATGACCTCATCTGATAATTCGCTGTCCTCATCTGCACTTAAATAGCGCTTTTAAAAGCGTATTATTATAAATATTAAGAAAATAAATAAGGATATAAGTGAATCTTGGGTTCACTTAAAGGAGTCTAATATGAATGCTAAAGTAAATATTTCTAATCGTGCTGGAGCAAGCTTCCCTGTACGTCGTATGGACTTTGAATTTGATCAAGTTCCACGCTATTGGGCAAATTACGATGCAGGATTAACTCACTTTATGACAGCATTATCGGCTCTTTTTCCTGAAGGTGAACAATTCTTTGTAAATAGCACGCGTGCTGTTCGAAATGATGCAAAACTTGCTGACCCAGCTCTTCAAAAGGAAATTAGCGCTTTTATTGGTCAGGAAGCAATGCATTCGAAAGAGCACTTAGCATTTAATGCTTCAGCGCAGGCTTATGGTTATGATGTTCGTCATATGGAAAAGCAAACTGGAAAAGTCATTAAGATGGGTACGGCTGTTGTAACCAAATTAATGAAACCTTTTGGCTACACCAAAGAAATGATTGATTTGACGGGAACATGTGCTCTAGAACATTTTACTTCGACCATTGCCGCTGAACTTCTACAAAATCCTGAAATTCAGGCGATGTTCCAAGATAACACCATGTATCATTTGTGGATGTGGCATGCGGTTGAAGAAAATGAACATAAAGCGGTAGCTTTTGATGTTTATACAAGCATGTATGGGCAAGGTCCGAAAGCTTATTTTATGCGTTCAACTGCTTTAATTATTGCCATGGCTTTAATCTTCGCAACTCAATCTTACTTTACGGCTAAGTTACTCAAGACTGATGAAAAGTTAACTTGGAACGATACCAAATACATGCTTAAGTTTATGTATGGTCGTAAAGGTTTTATGACACGTCAAATTCCAGAATTGTTGGACTTTTTAAGACCAAAATTTCATCCAAATGATTCGGATACCACGGCTTTATTGGCAACTTGGCGTGAAAAGTTAGGTTTCTAATAAATCACATAGAAAAAGAGCAATTTAATTGCTCTTTTTTTTGCTCGTTTTTTCTATTTAAGTTTCTATAATACGCTTAACTAGAAATCTGTAAATGTGTTGAAATTCATGATTCGTACTATGCAAGCCTCCGATGTGGATAGTGTTGCTCAAATTGAAAAGCTTGTTCAGACACACCCATGGTCAAGACAGCAATTTATTGAATCTTTGAATTTTTATCAATGCACAGTGATTGAGTTAAATAGCAAAGTAGTTGGATTTTGTATTTTACAACCCGTTTTAGATGAAGCAAATTTATTACTCATGGCAGTTGATCCTAAAATGCAAGGGCAGGGTTTAGGATATGAATTATTAAGTGCTTCAATTGATCAATTAAAAAATGAGCCAGTACAAATCTTTTTAGAAGTCCGTGAAAGTAATAAAGCAGCTATTGGTTTATATGAAAAAACAGGCTTTCACCAAATTGATCTGCGTCGCAATTATTATCCTACTCAAGAAGGTGGGCGTGAAAATGCGGTGATTATGGTAAAAACCTGTACTGATGATTTCGCATCATTATTTTAATCACTTATCTCTTTGCATTTGATAAGAATAGATTAAAACTATTTAATAATTAAGTTGTTCCATTCGGAAGGTAAGGTTGTCATAAGAGACGTGCCTAACTGTTGGATCTCTTCTGGTGACAATGATCTATTTAAACGGCGCCATTGCCCATCTAGTAAAAGTTCTAAAGGTGTATATTGCGATTTGTAGTTCATTTTGGCAGAGTGAGGTACCCAATAGCCTAAATAAAGATATTCTAAGCCAAGTGATTTTACATATTCGATTTGATTCAAAATCGAATAAACACCTAAAGATCTACGGTGCTCATCTGGATCAAAGAATGTATAGACCGCTGATAAACCATCATCCATAAGATCACAAGTAGAAACACTGATCAGACGGTTATCTTTCCATAATTCCAAGAAGAAACTATCTGTGCAGCTATGAACTAGAAATTTTTCAAACTGATCTAAACTTGGCGGAAACATATCGCCATCGGCATGGCGCTCATTAATATAACGTTCATATAAATCATAATGAATTTGTGCAGCTTGCCGTGTTGGTAGAACAGTCATGGTAAGATCTTGATTCCGTTTCCATGCTTTTTTTTGCATGCTGTTCATTTGGAAATCGGCTACAGGAACACGACAAGACAAACATTGTCTACATAAATGGCATTCAGGACGGTATACAAAGTCGCCACTACGACGAAAACCTAAACGAGAAAGTTCAGAAAGAGTCACCACATCAATTCGATGAATCGGGTCTAAAAAGACCATACGTGCTGATTTATTTTCTAAATAGCTGCAATCGTGAGGTGGAGTAATATAATACTGCAGATCATTTAAAAGGGACTTCGGGTGATATGATTTCATGATTGGTCCCTCCTGTTATCATTCCATTAATTTTGCATTTAATGCTATTGTTTTACTTGAAAATACACGTTCTTGATACTTTTTCCAATTGATAGAGGGGTGAATAATTACATCTTGTAACGATTTAAGATATTCCTGCCGAGAAAGTGTACAAGCCCCAAGGCTAATTAAATGACTATTTACCAGTTGGCAGTCGACCCAAGGAAGCTGATTTTCTTGACCGATTAACATTAAAGTATAAAAAGCCATTTTAGAAACATCGGTTTGGGTACTAAACATAGACTCGCCAAAACAACCTTTCCCGATCGTTATCCCATATAAACCACCTACTAACTGTTCATCTTGCCAGACTTCTATACTATAGCCATAACCTGCATTAAACATTGCGAAATAGCCCTGAATAATATCTTTGCTAATCCAAGTTTCATTGGCATAACTTCGAGGTAGTGAACATGAACGTATGACTTGTTCAAAAGCACGGTTTACCGTAATGGTGTAATCATACTTTTTCATATTCCGAATGAGCGATTTACTTGGTTTATAGTTTTGAGGATAAATCACACAGCGTGGTTCCGGACTCCACCAACAAATAGGCTCATCTTCATTAAACCATGGAAACAAACCATGGGTGTAAGCTTCATATAAAGTAGAAGGGGAGAGGTCCGCTCCGATACAAATTAAACCATGACCATCTGGATCAGCTTCCTCTGGATCTGGAAAAATATATTGAGATAGAGGTAGTTTATTCATAAGTCTAAAATAATGTGCGTTTAAAGGTTATGCTATAAAAATTAATATGAGGCAGCCAGTAATTATTATAAATGATAAAAAAACAGCCGTTATAAAACGGCTGTTTGTAAGGTCTAAACTTAAAGATTGTCTAGATATTTCTCTGCATCTAATGCTGCCATACAGCCTGAACCAGCTGATGTAATCGCTTGACGGTAGATACTGTCAGCTACATCACCTGCAGCGAAAACACCCGCTACAGAAGTTGCTGTTGCATTACCTGAAGTACCACTTTGTACTTGGATGTAGCCATCACGTAAGTTTAATTGACCATCAAACATTCCTGTATTTGGTTTGTGGCCAATTGCTACGAATAGACCATGAACTTCTACATCTTGCTTAGTGTCATCTTTGGTTGATTTAAGGCGAACACTTGTTACGCCAGTATTATCACCCAAGACTTCTTCAACTTCATGATTCCAAACGATGCTGATTTTGCCTTCTTTTTCTTTAGCAAATAAATGATCTTGTAAAATCTTCTCAGAGCGTAAAGAATCACGACGGTGTACTAGGGTTACATGTGAAGCAATATTTGATAGATAAAGCGCTTCTTCAACAGCAGTATTACCACCACCAACAACCATTACTTTTTGGTTTTTATAGAAGAAACCGTCACATGTTGCACAAGCACTCACGCCTTGGCCCATAAATTTTTGTTCAGACTCTAAACCAAGGTATTGTGCTGTTGCACCTGTCGCAATAATTAATGCATCACAAGTGTACTCTTCCATATCACCTTTAAGAACGAAAGGACGTACATTTAAGTCCACTTCATTAATATGGTCATAGACAAGTTCGGTACCGAAGCGTTCAGCATGCGCTTGCATACGTTCCATTAAAGCAGGACCAGTCAAACCTTCAGGATCGCCCGGCCAGTTATCAACTTCGGTTGTTGTTGTAAGTTGGCCACCAAGCTGTAAACCAGCAATAAGTGTTGGTTTGAGATTTGCACGAGCTGCATACACAGCCGCACTATAACCTGCAGGGCCTGAACCGAGAATAATTAACCGAGAATGACGAGCACTCATTGAGGGTATCCTTATTTATTTCGAGAATTTTGAAAATTATACGTGAAATTGCCGACCAATAGCGTGAAATCGATGTGGATAATATTGATCAGGTCAATCGAATTAAGTTATATAACAATATAGAAGAGCCTTATGTTAACAACAACTGTAAAGAATCATGCACCTTTTTTGTAAGAACAGGTGCATAATATAAAGTTCATTCGTTGAAGATCTGAAATGTTGGTCTTCACATCTCTAAACCAATAATTAAATGGGTTACAGGACAGTATATGACTGCGGTGTCAAGTGTTTATGCACAGCGCTTATTGATGACATTATTCTTGGTCTCTTTTGGTATTTATATGTTTCTGGCGACAGTAACGTATACGCCATTTGATCCGGGCTGGATGCATATTTCAAGTGATACTCAGCAAGTATCTAATGCAAGTGGTATTGCTGGTGCATGGATTGCAGATTTGCTGTTTGGCTTTTTAGGCTGGGCAAGTTTGCTTATTCCAATTTTCTTGTTTGTTGAAGCCATTCAAGTCTGGTGGCCGCATAGTTTTCTAAACCGCCCATTTCGTTATGCTGCTCAATTCTTCTTAATTCTTGTTGTGTCGAGTTTACTCTATTTACACTGGAATGTACCGGCAGATACTTTGGATAATGCCGCAGGCGGAATTATTGGTTATGAATTGGGACAGAGCTTATCTCAACTATTAACAATTTATGGTGCCACATTCTTTTTATTGGTTTTTGGGGTGGTTTTGTTCACTTTGGCATTTGGAGTGCAGTGGAGCAAAACTTGGGTTACGCTCAAAGCGATGCCAAGTTATTTACAAGACTTATTCTATAAGAACGTATCGCCAAATGAATCTGCTTATGATTTAACTACACAGCCCGCAAATAAAACAGCAAAGGTAAAAGTTGCAGAGATGCCTAAGGCCGAAGTTGCTGATGAGACAGAGTTAAATATTCAACCAGAAAAAACACAAACAAAAGTTAGCTCTACACGACACGATGAAATGGCAGAGCGTTTATTTGCCGATGTTTTAGCAAAAGAGCAAAGTCAGCCTGAAGTTGTGGAAGAAAAGCAAACTCCTCAACCAGAAAACTTTGAACATACACTTGAACAAGCGCATCAGCTTAAAAAAGATAGTGAGCGTCTGGTTGCTACTGGTGAAGTTTGGCGCGCTTTGCAACGTGATGATGCAAGTCATAAGCAAGAAATTGACGCCTTATTAAGAGCAGCTGATGATTCAAATGAACATCCAAGTCATGAGCAGTTCCAAGAGGTAGCTTATCAGGCTAAACAAACTCAGCCTCAAGTCTCGAATACTCATCAAAGTTTAGATTGGAACGATGATGAGATTTTTGACGAGTTACTTGCCGCAGTTCCAAATAGTAAAACTGCGACTGATGTGCATACACCGTTCATTCAAGACCATCATGTTGAACCAGTTTTAACGCCGCAAACATCTCATGCATCAGTTGAAACATCTGTAGCTCCATCGAATTTAAATCAGTCACCTAAAAATTTATCAAATGAACAGGTGTTTGATGATTTTGATGACTTGTTAATTGATGAAGATATTGCTCCAGCAACTCAACCGGTCAAAGCAAGTAGTTATGCTCAATCTTCAGCATTTGTACAAGCACCAATTCAAACTGCGATTGGTACAGAGAAGCTTTCAAAAGAAGAGTTTATTGAAGCTTGGCAAGAAACTGCTGGAAAGCCTGATGACGATTTTGAAGATGAGTTCGATTTTGATGCACCATTAACTGATGCATCTGGTCGACCAATGTCTCGTGCAATGCAGGTAGCGAAGAAGCGTTTAGATTTACCAACCTTACCGGGCTTTGAACTGCTTGATAAGGTTGACCCAAATAAGAAAGTTAACTTTACCGAAGAGCAGCTTTCACGTTTGTCTGAATTGTTAGAGATTAAATTACAAGAGTTTAATGTTAAGGCTCAGGTGGTTGAAGCTCAGCCAGGGCCAGTTGTTACGCGCTTTGAATTAGACTTAGCACCGGGTGTGAAAGCATCTAAAGTGACTAATATTTCCCGTGACTTGGCGCGCTCAATGTCTATGGCTTCGGTACGTGTTGTAGAGGTTATTCCGGGTAAACCGTATATTGGTATTGAAGTACCTAATAGTGCCCGTGAAATGGTACGTTTGATCGAGTTATTGGAAACACCAACATATCGTGACCCAAGTGCCCTCATTAGTATGGCAATGGGGAAAGATATTTCTGGTAATCCAGTATTAACAGATTTAGCAAAAGCACCGCATATGTTAGTTGCTGGTACAACAGGTTCTGGTAAATCTGTTGCGGTTAACTCGATGATTTTATCGATGTTACTTAAATATACGCCAGACCAGCTACGTTTAATTTTAATCGATCCAAAACAGCTTGAACTTGCAAACTATAATGATATTCCGCATTTATTAACGCCTGTAGTCACTGACATGAAAGATGCAGTCAGTGCATTAAATTGGTGTGTAAATGAAATGGAGCGTCGTTATAAGCTTATGTCATTCCTTAAAATTCGTAAATTAAGTGACTACAACCGAAAAGTTGAAGAAGCAATTGCAAATGGGGAAGACTTGATTGATCCAACATGGAAGCCAAGTGACTCAGCGACACAAGAGCGTGCACCTCGTTTAACGCCGTTACCATCAATTGTAATTGTGGCAGATGAGTTTGCCGACATGATCATGCAGGTGGGCAAGAAAGCGGAAGAAATGATTACGCGTTTGGCGCAAAAATCTCGTGCTGCTGGTATTCACCTTTTACTTGCAACTCAGCGTCCATCGGTAGATGTTATTACGGGTTTGATTAAAGCCAATATTCCAACGCGTGTAGCTTTACGTGTAAACAGTAAAATCGACTCACGTACTATTTTGGATGCAGGTGGTGCAGAAGACTTGTTAGGTCATGGTGATATGCTGTTCTTAGGGCCAGGTAAGATTGAGCCAGAACGTGTACATGGCGCATTTATTAGTGATGATGAAGTGAACCGTATCTGTGATGCGTGGCGTGAACGCGGTGAACCTGACTACGTAGATGAGATCTTAACGCCATTTGATGAAGAGCCTACTTCTCGTGGCTTTGAAGAGGGTGATGGTGCTTCAGACCGTGATGCACTTTATGACCAATGCGTATCGTTTGTCCTAGAAACTAGAAAGGCATCTACATCTTCATTACAGCGTAAGTTTAGCTTAGGTTATAACCGTGCTGCCCGTATTATCGACCAAATGGAAGAGAACGGTATTGTGAGTGCTATGGGTGCCAATGGTAAACGAGATATTTTAGTTTAATATCTTCACCTGAAATTAAGCCTCTTCGGAGGCTTTTTTATAGTTCAAAATAATAGCTCTGAACTGAAAGTTTGAGATTTTATCAAATAGTAAAAAATGCTAATGTGTGCTTCTAAATAAAAAACAATGAAACAAATCAGGAGGACAACATGCTAGTCGCGTTAATTACGTTAGCTTTTATTCATTTTTGTGCGCTTATTACTCCAGGGCCTGATTTCTTTCTAGTATCGCAGACCGCGGTAAGCCGATCTCGTAAAGAAGCAATGCTGGTTGTAGCAGGAATAACAGCAGGCGTTATGTTTTGGGCATCCTTAGCACTGATGGGCTTAAATATTATTTTCGAGAAAATGGCTTGGTTAAAGCAAGGTTTGCTTATAGCTGGTGGTTTATACCTATGTTGGTTAGGCTATCAAATGTTACGTTCGGCATTTTCAAAAAATCAGCAGGAGGAGGTTACGGAGGTTGAGTTACCTAAAGCACCTTACTTATTTTTTATGAAGGGATTACTCACCAATTTATCGAATCCGAAAGCTGTGATTTATTTTGGTAGTGTGTTCTCTTTATTTTTAGCTAACCCTCAGCTTGATCAAGTTCATTGGTTGCTTTTTATTATTGTGTCGGTTGAAACGATTTTATGGTTCTGCTTTGTGACATTTATTTTCTCGTTACCGAGTTTCAGAGTAGCTTACCGTAATTTTTCAAAATGGATTGATGGGATTTCAGGTGGTATTTTCACTGTATTTGGTATTTTTCTCATTGGAAATCGATAAATTTAGATAAGAAAAAAGCCTCTTAAAGAGGCTTTTTTATGTTTAAGGTTAAGCAAATTTTGCTAAAACTTCTAAAAACGGCGCTGATTGACGAGGAAACTTAGCAATCACGTCATGGATGCGTTCACCTTCAGGATCTGTTGCATTGATATCTCGTCCATCTGCAACAAATTTAGTCAAAAGACGTTCATAGTCATTTGGACGCATATGTTTGAAAGCATGGTAGAGCACATGAAAATCTGCGTTCACACCATTTGGAGGAAGTTGGTTGAGGTAGGCAAAAACACGCTCATCGGACCATTCTTCATTGAAAGTTGCTGGCTGTGATAATGCCATGACAATCTCCTCATTTTAAAAAAGGCAAAATAACTTGCGTTATTTTGCCTTGATTCTGATGTGTTGAATAGTCAGAAATAGAATTATCGTTCTTCAGGTAAATTGATATTCATTTCTAACATTTCGATATTTGCTTCAGAACGAACTTGCATTTGGATATGCTGTTCGCCTACACCGCTAACATAACGACTCACAACCTGCATGATTTCTTTCTTCATTTGGTCAATCTTGTCTTGGCTTAAGCGACGGCCTAAACCTTGTTCTGATGCAACAATAACTTTTAAACGATCTTTAGCAGTTTGAGCACTTGATGGCTTTTCGTCACTGCTAAATAATTTACTCCAGAATCCTGCCATATCTACGCTCCAAATAGTCGTGCTAACCAGCCTTTAGGTTGAGCTGTGATGTGTCGATAAGGGCGTTCTTCGCCAAGAAAGCGAGCAACCAAGTCATCATACGCTTGGCCAGCTTTAGTTTCTGAATACAGAATAACTGGCTTACCTTCGTTTGATGCTTGTAATACGCTTGGACATTCAGGAATAACACCTAATGTCGGTACGCGTAAAATATCTTTAGAAATATCATCAATCGTCAGCATTTCCTGACGGTCAGCACGTTCAGGGTTAAAACGTGTAATACATAAATGCTTACGTATACGTCCTTCGTTGTGTTCAACTTTTTTAGTTTTACTGTCTAACATTCCGATGATGCGGTCAGAGTCACGTACTGAAGAAATTTCAGGGTTTGTCACAATGATTGCTTCATCTGCATGGTACATTGCTAAAATTGCACCACGCTCAATTCCAGCAGGTGAGTCACAAATAATGTAATCAAATTCTTGAGCAAGTTCGTCAATCACACGAGCAACACCTTCGTCGCTCAAAGCATCTTTATCACGGGTTTGTGAAGCCGGTAAAATGTAAAGGTTTTCGATATCTTTATCGCGAATAAGGGCTTGTTGCAGACGTGCTTCATTGTTAATTACATTGACAAAATCATAAACAACACGACGCTCACACCCCATAATTAAATCAAGGTTACGTAAGCCTACATCAAAGTCAATCACAACAGTTTTATGACCACGAAGGGCTAAACCTGTTGCAAAAGATGCACTCGTTGTAGTTTTACCTACACCACCTTTGCCTGATGTTACGACAACAATTTTGGCCACCGAATCCACTCCTATTATGGTCATACATACACCCTTAAAAGGGCTGTTTTTTGGTGATTTGCTTAATAAACTAAAGTTCTAGAGCTTCAAATTCAAGCTCTTGCTTTTCATTTAAATAAATATGTACTGGCTTTTTTACCACATGTTTAGGGATATCATCTGCGACACAATATGTTCCGGCAATGGAAACGAGTTCAGCCTCTAAAGATTGGCAAAAAATACGTGCAGCAGCGTGCCCACCCGCACCAGCAATGACTCTACCACGAACCGTGCCATAAATATGTATATTTCCTGAAGCAATCACTTCAGATCCACTATTCATGCCAGCTTTTAAAATAATATCGCCTTGGTCTTGTACAAGAGATTGGCCTGTACGCAAAATTTCATCATGATAAGAGGTAATATGGGCAACTGCATTATTATTTAGTGGTTTTTTTGTTTCGGCTGAAGCTTGTGCAGGTGCCGGTTTCTCTACAATTGCGACTTGCTCGGCAGTTGCTTTAATACGTTGTAATGGCTGATCTGCTGGTAATACAGGGAACTGAATAGCGCGTGCTTCATCTCCCAAAATACCATCAATAACTGCCATTGGTTGCAAACCTAAGCTGACTAACAGCTGAATTAAAGCAATCAACTCTTGTTCAACAGTACTATCTATAATAACGAGAGTTCCCTGATAGGACCCTTCATTTAATATGTTTGATAATTGCTGGCGGATCACATCATGATCATTCGTATCGAAGGTTATCCTGCTAAAGTTAACCATTCTGCCGGTAATCCGGATATCAGCCATAAGTCTTCCTTCAAGGCGTTAAAACGAGCTGTAATATCGTTAAGTTTATTGTAAATAGAGCAAATGCTAGAACAAATCGTGCCAATTCTCTAGCGTGTTTCATAAAAAATTAAGTAAATGCTTATTCTTTGATTCGATCATGCTCCGCAAGGGTTTGTTGCCACTGTTTGACCTTAACTTGTTTGCGAATTGCTTCTAGGCTTTCAAACACCACAGACTCTACAAGTTGCTCAAGCTCACGGTTATTAATATTCACGTTACTTATTTTTTCTGAAATTAATTGATAAGTTGCATTTGGGTGCTCTTTTGATCCTTCAACTAATGGTTCAATTAAACCTGCACTGATATTTTCACCGAGCCGTTGTCCAATACTTTGGATTTGCTGTTCGATACGACCACCCACTAAAGGAATTAAGCGTAATAATTGAGTTAACTCAGGCGTATCCTCTATTGCCTGATCAACAATTTGCCCAACGCCTTTTGTGATTGCTGGCTTTTGTTCTTTTAAAGCAGTCGCTAATGATTCTTGCAATATAGAGGTCAGGGTAATTGTAAATTGTTCACGATGATGATTAACCAACTCATGAATAATTTGCTTATGTGTTGAGCTAGTTTGAAGCTCATTACGAATGCCATCAATAACCGTAATAACAACACGGTCAGACAGTTCTTCCATAACGACACGATAATAAAATAGTCCGTTTTTTCTCCAGCCTTCAGGAATAATAGGATAGCCTAATTCATATAAACGATAGGCAATAATACCAGCACGAAACAAACGTAAAAAACGCAATTGAGGAATGATGGCTAAAATTTCATACCAGTGAATAAATGGGAAGAAGAACCAACGTTTATGGTGTTTATAAACAATAGAAATGCCCCAACGGACAAGAAATTCAGTAATTAAAAAGCCAATAAACCAAGCTTCTGTTGTAATTACCCATGGGTGTAAATAGGTTTTATAAAAGCTGAGTACTTGGGGCAAGTGAATATGTTCGAAAAACCATGCCCCAATACTGCTCATTAAAAAGAAATTTGCTGCAAGACAGAACAGATTGAAAATAATAATAAACACCATAAAGATGTCATAAACCAAAAACAGCTTAAATGAAATGCTGTTTGGATCCATATGGTAATATTTTGCTTGTTTTCTGGAACTGTTTTGCATAGCTATAAATGCTTTTAATGAGTTGAAGTAGTATATCGAGCTTTCATTTGTTCGATAAGTTGATCTTTTTCAGTCCAAAGCTCGTGTACCCATTGTTGAAAACGTTCACGATAAACTGGGTCATCTTCATAATTACCACCGAGTACCCAAGCTGGTATTTGAATTTTACGAAGATTTACCGCAATTTTTGAAACATCACCTAACCAGAAGTCGCCATAGCCCGGTACACCGTCAGGGTAGACAATCGTCATATCAACCAAAGCATCAATTTTGTCGCCCAAAATATTTAAAGCCAACGCCAAACCACCTGCTTTAGGTTTTAACAAATGTTTATATGGCGAGTTTTGTTGATCATGTTTTTCTTGAGTAAAACGTGTACCTTCTAAATAGTTTAATAGCGTAAAAGGTTGGCTCAAGAGTTGCTCGCACGCTTTACGTGCTTCCATCATATCGCGGTCTTTGAGTTCAGGATTTTTCGCAATTTGCTCTTTAGTATGACGCTTCATCATTGGGAAGCCTAAAATTTTAAAGGCTTGACCAACGAACGGAATAAAGATGAGTTCCCATTTGGTAAAAAAACGGGTAAGGGGCATACGTGTTAAACCAAAATACTGATTTACTGTCGTATCAACCCAACTTTGATGATTACAGGTCATTACATATCGGCCTTGCATACTCAAATCAAGACCTTCATCGATCGTAATATCCCATTTTAAATTAGGTAAAACATGATCAATGAGCCAGTTATTTACACCAAGCCAGCTATTTGTAATTTGAATATTGGTTTCATCAACTTTAGACGATTTTTTTAACAGCTTAGTCAAACCTAAAGCCAATACAGGTGGTCCATGAAAAAAAGTACTACCTGTGATGACTGTACCTACAGTGAGTCCACGTGTAATTTTTTTTAGCGCAGATTGCTTATTGGGTGCAGTTGACATATAAATGACCCCGAGTATCTAAAATCCATGGAAAGTTGTTCAACTATAACTATCGTGAAATGAAATACAACGATATCTTAGATAACAATGAAGAAATTGTGATGAGCACGCATCTTAAAGTGCATCAAAATATTACAAAAAAATAACTAAACTGTTTATTATTAACAAAATATCAATGTTTTATACTTCCTTTTTGTTTCATTATTCATCCAGACAACAAAACACACAAAGTGAGGAGGCATGCAATGCGTGCACTAGTTATTTCAACAGTCGTAGGGGCAGCAGTAGTATTATCTGGTTGTCAGACAACAGGTAACAACCTAGGTGGAATTGAATACGATAAAGCCGCATTAGGTACTTTAATTGGCGCAGCAGCAGGTTATGGTATTTCTAAATCAAGTGCAAACTCTAGCCGTCAAAACAACCGTGCTGCGGCAATCGGTGCAGTTCTTGGTGCAGCTGGTGGTTTATATCTTGATAACAAAGAGAAAAAATTACGTGAGCAAATGGCGGGTACTGGTGTAGAAGTAGGCCGTAACCCAGATGGTTCTGTTCAATTGATTATGCCAGGTAGCATTACTTTTGATACAAACAAATCAAACATCAAACCAAACTTCTATGCAACTTTGAATAAAGTAGCTCAAACATTAGCTGAAGATAACAAGAGTGCGATTTTAGTTACTGGTTATACAGATAACACTGGTAATGACTCTATCAACATTCCATTATCTCAAGCACGTGCTCAATCAGTTAAAATGTATTTAGCTGGTAAAGGTGTATCTTCTACTCGTATTGATGCACAAGGTTATGGTTCTTCTAACCCAATCGCAGACAACTCAACTGCTTCTGGTCGTGAACAAAACCGTCGCGTAGAAATCAGCATTTATGCTAAACAATAAGATTTAATTTATTGTTTCGAAAACCACCTTCGGGTGGTTTTTTTTGGGGTGCAGTACAAGAAATAATCACGACATTCTACGGCGCATAAATTGCATTATTAGACATCATTTATACATATCCGCAGATTTATTATTGGGATTCTAAAAAAGAGATGACTATAATCATGCTCGAAAAATTAAGAGGTAATACACGATGTCAGCTGCCAGTCAATTGAACGACAAGCAAGAAGAAGCCATGAAATATACTCAAGGCCCTTTATTGGTGCTTGCTGGCGCTGGTTCAGGTAAAACATCGGTAATTACCCGTAAAATTGCCTATTTGGTGCAGCATTGTCGTATTCCTGCGCATCGTATTACAGCGATGACCTTTACCAATAAAGCCGCACGTGAAATGAAAGAGCGTGTAACCAAGCTTTTATCACGTGAAGAAGCAAAAGGCTTATCTGTTTCGACTTTCCATACGTTTGGCTTAAATCTTTTACGTTTAGAACTTAAAAATTTACCTTTAAAAGCTAATTTTTCGATTTTGGATGCAGATGACTGTAAACGTATTTTGATGGATTTGATGCATCGCGATAATTTGTCTGGTGCAGAAAGCAAAGAATTAATTGCTAAAGCAATGAAGAAAATTTCAGATTGGAAAAATGATCTGATTTTGCCTGAACAAGCACATTCGACCTGTGAAACTCCTGAAGATGTCCAGTTTGCTCACCTTTACCAACTTTATGAACGTAATTTACGTGCTTATAACGCTGTCGATTTTGATGACCTGATTGTTATGCCAACCCGCTTACTGCAAGAAAATGCAGAAGTACGTGACAAGTGGCAAAACCGCGTTCGTTATTTATTGGTCGATGAATATCAAGATACCAACACCGCGCAATATATTTTAGTGAAACTGTTGGTTGGTGTAATGGGACAGTTCACCGCGGTAGGTGATGACGACCAATCGATTTACGCATGGCGTGGAGCGAAGCCTGAAAACATGGCTTTGCTTAAACAGGATTTCCCAAATTTACATATTATTAAGCTTGAGCAAAATTACCGCTCGACCAGCCGTATTTTGAAAGCTGCGAACTGCGTTATTCAGAATAACCCGCATATTTTTGATAAGAAATTGTGGAGTGATAAAGGCCATGGTGAGGTCATCAGAATTATTACCTGCCGTAATGATGACGATGAAGCTGAACGCGTAGTCAAAGACTTACTGACACATAAGCTGATGAACGGTAAGAACTGGAAAGATTACGCTGTATTGTACCGTGGTAACTTTCAAGCACGTGTATTAGAAACCCAGCTTCGCCAAATGCAAATTCCTTATAAACTCTCTGGCGGTACATCATTCTTCGCTCGTGCAGAAATTAAAGACGTGATGAGCTATTTACGTCTTATTATTAACCCTGAAGATGACAGTGCTTTCTTGCGTATTATTAATACGCCTAAACGTGCGATTGGCCCAGTTACTCTTGAGAAGTTGGGCTTATTCTCTCAAGAAAATAATTTATCTTTACTTGGTGCATCTTCTGACCAACGCTTAAGTATGGTTCTTCCTAAAAAAGCAGAAACTCAATTGCATGAGTTTGCCGACTTTATTGCGACATTTACGCGTGAGTTGCTAGAAGATGATGAGCCTGTGCCTAAAGTTCGTCAAATGATGAATGAAGCAGGTTATATCGATTATATTCGTGAACAGTCTGCAACGCCTGCTCAAGAGAAAAGTAAACTCGATAATATCGAGAATTTATTTACCAGTATTCAAAATCTGATTAATCGTGCAGAAGATGTTGATGAAAAGAACATTGAAAGTGTCATTCGCAAACTGGTTTTGCTTGACTTGCTAGAACAGCAGCAAGAAGAAGAGGATACTGACAAAGTAAACCTACTTACTTTGCATGCAGCAAAAGGTTTGGAGTTCCCATATGTGTACATTATGGGACTTGAAGAAGAGCTTTTACCGCATAAAAACTCGATTGCAGCTGAAACCATTGAAGAAGAACGCCGTCTTATGTACGTGGGTATTACCCGTGCACGTCAAGGCTTAACTTTAACTTTGGCAGAACAGCGTAAAAATGGTGGTCAAATGAAACAAATGACCCCAAGCCGTTTCCTTGATGAGCTTCCGCAAGACGAGCTCGAATGGTTAGGGCGTAAAAAGAAAATTGCAGCAAATGTTGACCCTAAAGAACAGGCTCAACAATATTTGGCAAATTTAAAAGCTTTATTAAAGCGTTAATTTTTTTAATTTTTAGGAAATCCAATGAAAGTTCAAGTTAAATTGCTCGATCCGCGTTTAGGTAAAGAATGGCCTTTACCTTCATATGCAACAGCAGGATCAGCAGGTCTAGATTTACGTGCCTGTTTAGATGAAGCAATTGAAATTGAACCAGGCCAAACTGTATTGGTTAAAACAGGTATGGCAATTTATATTCATGATGTGAATTTTGCTGGTTTAATTTTACCGCGTTCAGGTTTAGGCCATAAACACGGCATTGTTCTTGGTAACTTGGTTGGATTAATTGACTCGGATTATCAAGGTGAATTGATGGTTTCAGTTTGGAACCGTGGTCAAACGACTTTCCGTTTAGAACCGGGTGAGCGTTTAGCACAGTATGTTTTAGTTCCAGTGGTTCAGGCTGAGTTTGAGCAAGTAGAGGAATTTGAAGAAACTCTACGCGGTGCGGGCGGCTTTGGTCATACGGGTAAACAATAATTAGCTTATAAAAAATTATTGAAAGAAACGCCTGTTTTACAGGTGTTTCTTTTTATGTCTTGAATGTTACAATGAATTATATTACAAAACGCTTTACTCATACTCTTTTAACTTTTTTAGCAAATACCCTTTCAAATTTTGAATACTCTATGTTTTTGCGATAGATCAGATTGATCTTTAAATAGAAGATACGTTATGAATGTAAGACACTCATTTCCAAAAAATATTTTCCGTGCTTACGATATCAGAGGCAAACTTTCTTATTTAACTACAGACGTCGTCCGTTCAATTGCCTATGGATTGGCACAACAATATAAACAAGCAGCACAAACTCAATTAGTAATTGGCTATGATGCCCGTCTCACAAGTCCATCTTACGCTCATTTAATTGAAGAGATGTTAATAGAGCAGGGTTTAACAGTTACAAATATTGGTTGTTGCTCGACCCCGATGATGTATTACATTGCACGTGAGTTTGGCGGCAATGGTATTATGGTAACCGCTAGCCATAATCCTAAATCAGATAATGGTATTAAATGGATATTAAAAGGGGAACCCCCATCCCCAGAAATGATTCAGCAAGTCGGTGAGTTTGCGCAAACTTATGTTCCTGTTCATCCAATATCATTATTAGAATTATCAACTCCTCAATTTAAATCAGAATTTTGCAAAAAATACCAACAGGCTCTTTTTAACGATATTCAACTCAGACGCCCATTAAAAGTCGTATTAGATGGTTTACATGGTTCGGCAGGACATTGTGCGAAACTGGTACTTGAAAAAATGGGATGTGACGTCATTGCTTTACGTACTAACCCAAATGGCGAGTTTCCTGACCATGCGCCAGATCCTTCACATGCTGCACATTTAAAAGAACTGCGTAAAACGATTATTGAGCAAGATGCCGATATTGGTATTGCGCTTGATGGTGATGGCGATCGTGTCGTATTACTCGATGAAAAAGCAAATATTCTGACAGCGGATCGTCTTTTATCACTCTTTGCACAAATGTGCCTAGAACAACAACCAGATAAAGAAATTGTATTTGATGTGAAATGTTCGCTTATGGTTCAAAGAACTGTAGAGCAACTACGTGGTAAACCGAAAATGATTCGTACTGGAAGTAGCTTCCTTCGTTCATATTTATCCAAGTCTAAAGGGCAAGCCATTTTTGGTGGTGAATACGCGGGTCATTATGTGTTTAATGATGGTCGTGGTTTTGGATATGACGATGGAATATATGCTGCACTGCGTGTAATGGAATATTTTACCCAATCTAAAGCAAAAACTATTTCTGAGTTATTTTCTATTTATCCTGAAAGATGCTGTACCGAAGATACCTATATCAGTACTCACCATTCAGACCCTAAGCATGTACTACAAGACATTGAAATTTTGAGCCATCGTCTAGGCGCACATATTAGTAAAATTGATGGTGTACGTCTTGATTTTGAGGATGGTTTTGGCATTATTCGAGCATCAAATACAGGTGAGTATTTTACCGTAAGATTTGATGCTGATAGTCCTTTACGTTTAAAGGAAATCCAGCAAAAATTTATTGATATGTTGCAAGAGCGTTACCCGCAAATTGCACAAGAACTTTCTGAAGCCTAAGTAAGGAGAGGCGCAATGCCACAACATCAGCACCTTGGCGTCGACAAAGCAAAAATCTTAATTGAAGCTTTGCCATATATTCAACGTTTTTCCGGTAAGACGCTGGTGGTGAAATACGGTGGTAATGCGATGACTGATCCAGAGTTGGAAAGTTCATTTGCCCGAGATATCGTTTTACTTAAAACAGTGGGTTTAAACCCGATTGTTGTGCATGGTGGCGGCCCACAAGTTGACTCTTTCCTAAAACAATTAGGTCGTGAGTCTGATCGTATTGATGGTATGCGTGTGACCGATGAAGCCACTATGGAAGTGGTCGAAATGGTATTAGGCGGTAGCGTAAACAAGTCGATTGTTAATTTAATTAATAAGCATGGCGGACGTGCGATTGGCTTAACGGGTCAAGATGGCAATCTATTGCGTGCCCGTAAATTATTAATGGAAAAACAAGAAGAAGACGGTTCGATCAGACATATTGACTTAGGTATGGTGGGTGAAGTTACTGGGGTAAAAACAGATGTATTAGAGATGTTTACTCAAAGTGATTTTATTCCTGTTATCGCACCATTAGGTGTTGATGAAAAAGGCAATACCTACAACATTAATGCTGACCTAGTTGCTGGTAAAGTTGCGGAGGCATTAGGGGCGGAAAAATTAATTCTGCTGACTAATATTACTGGTGTGCTTGATGAAAACAAAAATCTATTAACAGGTTTAAGCACCCAAGAAGTTGACCGTTTAATTGAAACCGGCGTGATTTATGGTGGAATGATTCCTAAAGTCGGTTGTGCGCTTGATGCAGTCAAAGGCGGTGTTGTCAGTGCTCATATTGTAGATGGTCGTGTACCACACGCGACATTACTTGAGATTTTTACAGATCACGGTGTGGGTACGCTTATTTCTAATCGTACAAATGCTTCTCACTAAAGTGAGTATTTTTATGAAAAGATCACGCTAAGTGGTCTTTTTTTATGTCATTTAATTTTGGTCATTTTTTTGTCATGAGCTTTGACTAGTGTAAGGGGTGTCACTAGGAGCGTTCATTATGCTGGAAAAATTTAATCAATATCGCCAAACCTGGACTTTACCTCTAAATCGTCATAAGACTACTAATCAAACACAATTTCGCTTTGAATGGGTTGATAATTTAAAAGAATTACAAGATGTACAACGGTTCCGTGCACAACAGTTTAGTAAACAATTTGGCATTCATTTTGAAGATAATTTAGATCAAGATATTTACGATTTTAGCTGTGAGCATGCAGTATTACGTGAGAAATGGACGGGAGAGATTGTGGCTTATACAAGACTTAAACTCTTCCAAGGCCATGAAATTGGACAAAGCTATAGTGCCCATGAGTTTGATATTGTTCCTCAGTTATCACACTTGCCAAACGTATTGGAAATAGGGCGTACCTGTGTGCATCCGCGCTTTCGTAATGGTAAGGCACTTTCTACACTTTGGATGAACCTTGCACCTAAAGTGTTGTGGTCAATGCGTGCTAAATACTTGATGGGTTGTGTGAGTATTCACCTTCAGGATAATTTAGCTAGAGCGTATTATACACATCGTCAGATTCAGCAATTACCAGACGCTAAAACCATCGATATTCGTTCTAAAAAGATTTATGAACCTGAATATCCAGAGTTTAGTTTTCCCCAAGACGAGCGCATGCCAAAACTGTTCCAAATGTATTTGAGTATGCAATCTAAACTGTCTAAAGAAGCTTTTTTCGATGATAAATTTAATTGTCTGGACTACTTTGTATTCTTAGAAGTGAATAAAATTGCTACTTCATTTGTAATGAACAAAATGGCTCAACGATAAAGATATCTTATATTTTGTAATAGCGAGCGCATATTGGGATTTACAAGCTATTTTACTCTCATGCACAATAGTATGTATGAGGTAATGAAGCGAAAAGTTTAGAACAATATGTGCCAGCTATTAGGAATGAATTGTGCAACACCAACGGATATCACTTTTTCTTTCCGTGGTTTTTCACAGCGCGCAGGAATTACCTCTGACCATAGTGATGGCTTTGGTATAGCCTTTTTTGAAGACAAGGCATGCCGTTTATTTGTAGATAACCAGTCTGCGGTTGAATCGCCAATTGCCGACCTTATTCGCAATTATCCCATCAAATCGCGTAATGTGATTGCGCATATTCGTAAGGCGACCCAAGGTAAAATTACACTGGAAAACTCGCATCCATTTATTCGAGAGCTATGGGGACGTCATTGGATTTTTGCTCATAATGGCGATTTACATGATTTTGATCCACCTTTGAGCGGACGTTTTACACCTGTAGGTAATACAGATAGTGAAAGAGCATTTTGTTATTTATTAGACCAACTGGTAGAAGTATTTGGTTATGAAGAGCCAAGTCTTGAGCAAATATTTGAAGTATTAGAAAAGATTTCTCCGCAAATTGCAGAATATGGCACCTTTAATTTCTGTTTATCTAATGGTAAAGCTTTATTTAGTTATGCAATTACTAAATTGCATTGGTTAGTCCGAGAATATCCATTTAACAATGCACATTTAATTGATTTAGATGTTGAAGTTGATTTTAGTCAAGTGACTACTCCAGAAGACCGAGTGGCAGTCATTACCACTGAGCCTTTAACCCATAATGAAAACTGGACAGCTTATCAACCGGGTGAAATGATTTTATTCCAAAATGGAATGCCTATAAAAAAAGCAATAACACATGTTGAAAGATTAATACGTGAAGAGAAAAATCCGGAACTTAAACGTATTACTCGAGCAGATCAATATTAATTTTAACTAAAATAAATATAATTCTTTTAAAAACATATATTTTTATTTACTTGGTAATAAAGTATTTTGATTAAAAAATACTTTATCGTTTTAGTTGGTTAATATTAATTAATTTTATGTAAATCAATGCTTTGGGTTTTAATTCATTTTTATTATATAAAGCCGACAAAATAGGTTTGTTTTTATTTATCCCCTTTAACTATAAAATGCGACTTATGCAACAGTCATTGAACATCATTGGGGGTGGTGTATGAAAATGAAATGGGCTTTAGAATATAATACCGGTATTGAAGTTATTGATGAGCAACATAAACGGATACTTGATTATATTAATCAGATTGATGATGTAAAAGATGATGAAGATAGACGTCGTATTAAAGATGTTTTAGATAATATTATCGATTATACGCAGTCTCATTTTACTTTTGAAGAAAGTTTACAAGAAGAAGCCGATTATAAATATAGAGTACCTCATAAACGTGTACATGACTTATTTATTAAAAAAATTGAGCTATATCGTGAACGTTTTGAAATGGGTCATACCATTGAAGCCGAATTACAAGAAATTTTGGCTAAATGGCTCATTAATCATATTCAACATGATGATGCCGATTATGTAGGAGCAGTAAAAGAAAATATGATGGGAATCATTAGAGAAAAGGAAAAGAAGAAAGGAAAAAACTGGTTCGCTCGTTTTTTCTCATAACTTTAACTAGAAAAACTCTAAATTATCGTTAGCGCGGCAAACTATCGTTTCGGTGGTTTGCTTTTTTTATGGCGCAAACTTTGATTTTCATGCATGAGACGGGCAAAATATCTATAGACTTTTTCAAGGAATGCATAATGCAGGACATACCTATGTCACGTTGGTTATCGCCTCTTATGGCGTTTTGCTTATCTTTTGTCATCATGGCTACTTTGGCCCCAACTATGGGCATCCAGATTGATCGTCAGCTCGATTTCTGGTTATTGTGGTTTGGTACAATGTTGTTATTGGCATTACCAGTTTGTTATTTGGAAATTGCTTTAGCAAAACGATCTAAAACGACCGCTTTAAATGCGCTATCGAGTCTAACTCGTGAAGCAGATAGTTCATCTAAATGGCGTGTGGTTGGCTGGCTTGCTGTTGTTTTTATTCCTTTCTTAGCTGGTAATGTTTTGAGCACTGCAAGCAATATATTAGTTGCACAATTTGCTCCAAGTATTTCTGGGCAAATTATTTTTGCAGGCCTTGCTGTTGCTGCCTTAGTACTATCTTTTATTCCACGTCAAATTCTTATTTTATTAATGACTGTTGGAGTAATTGCTTCTATTGTGTTGGCAAACATGATGGGAACGACTTTACAACCTTGGCATTGGACCAATGTTGAGTTCAAAGAGTGGGGTAATGCAACTGTACTTGCTCTTGTAGCGAGCGGTTTGGGTTTAGGACTTTACTGGCAAAATACAGTGGGTACAGTTAAAGCAGAAGAAGGTGCAACTAAAACTGTGCTGCCAATTTGGTTGGCCCAGCTTATTGCTGTAATTGCTTTTGGCTTCTTTTCGCTCCAAGCTCAATTACCTGTTTTGACGTGGATATTTACAGGTGTGATGACATCTGCGCTATTTGTGCAATTGGCGCGCGAACAATTAGCTCAGCGTCAGCTCATGATTGTTTTACAGTGGGTAATTCTTGTTGTCGCAATTGCAATTTGGGCAGTGCCTGAACTTCATCACTTATTTACGCTAATTCTTATGCTTTGGGGCTTACTCATTAGTTTGATCTATGCCATTTTTGCTGGCTGGATTATGAAAATTAGCCATTTGCGTAAATCAATGAATTTCAGCAACGAGCTTTTCTATAATTTATGGCGTATTGCTGTACGAATTGTTTTGCCACTTTCAATTGTTCTGGCAATTGTTGCCGTAATTGGACAAAGTCTTTAATGGAACGTACTCAGCAAGTTTGGGTGGCTTTTGCCGCACCAGAACAACAGTTTCTCATTTCTATTCCATTTGTAGAGGGCATGAGTGCTTTGCAGGCAGTACAAGCAAGTGGTTTGTTAAATCAAGTTGAATTGCCAGAACCTCTTCAGCTCGGTGTTTTTGGAGTAAAAGTAGAAGTGGATACAGCATTACATGCGGGTGATCGAGTTGAGGTTTATAGACCTTTAACAATTAATCCAAAAGACATTCGCCGTAATCGTGCAGCGAAGAACCCTGTAGGCCGTTACATTAAAAGTAATCGCTTTAAGCAATCAGCTCAATAAGCAAAACCCCTCAAGTTTTTTCACTTGAGGGGTTTCTTTTTATTAGAAAAAACGATTATAGTGGCGGGGCAGTTAAAATCGCTTCTTTAGAAGCTGGTAAACCTGGTTGCGATTCTGGAATAGTCTCTAAACCTTCAATTTTAGTTACAGTTCCAGTACTATCAAAGTAAATTTTTAAATGCTGACCATGTGCTGCGGGGATTTTCGCTTTTTTAGCATATGTTCCCGGGATATAGTTGTAGATATAGTCCCAACGTTGTGGATTGAGCGGATCAGTCACTGTTGGGCTACCAAGCAAAAAGCGCACTTGCTGGAAATTCATGCCGACTTGTACTTGAGAGGCTTGAGCTTTAGTCAATGGAGTCCCTTGAGGAATATCAACCTTATATACACCAAAGATTGAACAACCAGCTAGGAGTGAAGTGACGAATAACGTCAGCACGAGTTTTTGCATTTTGCTACACTATCCCAATAAATTATGATGCATTTGATCAAAGGATAGATCATACTTCATCTAAATTCTATTGCCTATTCCAACTTGAGATTTGTTGAGAGACCTTTTTTCATGCCTATTTCCAATCAAGATTTGCGCAAAGCTGGACTTAAAGTTACCCTTCCACGAATTAAGATTTTGGAATTATTAGAAAATTCAAAACAACATCATCTTAGCGCTGAAGATATTTACAAGACTTTGTTAGAGCAAGGGGAAGATGTCGGACTTGCGACAGTTTACCGTGTGTTAACACAATTTGAAGCTGCGGGTATTATTCAACGTCATCATTTTGAAAATAATCATTCTGTTTTCGAAATTATGCAAGAAGATCACCACGATCACTTGGTTTGCCAAAACTGCAACAAAGTTATTGAATTTACTAATGATGTTATCGAGAAAGAACAGCATTCTGTAGCAGAACAACATGGGTTTACCTTAACGGGTCACTCATTAAATCTCTATGGTTACTGTAATGAACCTGAATGTCAGGATGCATTGCGCAAGAAATAATCGTTTTCACACAAAGAAAACAAATAAAAAAGGAAGGTTACGTTTAACCTTCCTTTTTTTATGAAGAAATTACTGACGATCAAAAGTTAAATGCTGTTTTTCGTCTGTTATTTGATCAGGACCTTCATTTGCAAGTTTAATCGTTAAACGTAAATCGTTTGGTGAGTCGGCATGTTTAAGCGCATCTTTATAAGTAATTTGGCCGGCTTTGTATAAATCAAATAAAGCTTGGTCAAAGGTCTGCATACCAAGCTCACGTGAGCGTTTCATCAAGTCCTTAATTTCATGAATTTCACCTTTACGGATATAGTCTGAAATTAATGGTGAGTTAATTAAAATCTCAATCGCAGCACGGCGTGAATTACCATCTGGCGTTGGAATAAGCTGCTGAGCAATCATGGCCTTTAAGTTGAGAGATAAGTCCATATAGAGCTGACTGTGGCGGTCACTTTCAAAGAAATGAATAATACGGTCGAGTGCTTGGTTGGCGTTGTTGGCGTGCATTGTGGCTAATACAAGGTGACCTGTTTCAGCAAAGCCAATCGCGTAGTCCATTACTTCACGAGAGCGGATCTCACCAATTAAGATGACATCGGGTGCTTGTCGTAAAGTATTTTTCAAAGCAATTTCGAACGAGTCAGTATCAATACCGACCTCACGCTGAGTAATAATACAGCCCGCATGTTCGTGAATAAACTCAATCGGGTCTTCAATAGTAATGATATGACCTTTAGAGTTATGGTTACGATGGCTGATCATTGAAGCCAACGAAGTCGATTTACCTGTACCTGTTGCGCCTACAAAAATAATAATGCCGCGTTTGGTCATTGATAAATCTTTAAGCACAGAAGGTAACTGTAAGTCATCAATCGAAGGAATTTTCGTTTCAATTCGACGTAGAACCATGCCCGGCATGTCGCGTTGCTGAAAAGCACTCACACGAAAACGTGCCGTTTTGTCACGATTCATAATGGCAAAGTTACATTCACGAGTGTCCGCAAATTCTTTACGCTGCTTCTCACTCATAATCGAATGTAAGAGCTGTCCAATCACTTCGCCAGAAAGGCTATTCTTTGAAATGGGAACAATTTGACCATTAATTTTCATAGATGGTGCAACACCATCTGTAATAAAAAGATCCGATGATTTTTTTTCAACCATCAGGTTGAGCAAGTCATTAAAATCCATAATTGTATTCTCGCTATTTTGTTATTTTTATAGGAATGATTCAGGTTGTTTAGCCGCAGTACGTGCAGTTTGTGGGCTAATTACGCCACGTGACACTAAACCTTTTAAGCTTTGGTCAAGCGTTGTCATGCCATAGTTAGCACCAGTTTGAATAGCTGAATACATTTGTGCGACTTTGTTTTCACGGATTAAGTTACGAATGGCAGGAATACCAATCATGATTTCATGTGCTGCCACACGACCGCCGCCGTTCTTTTTAAGCAGGGTTTGCGAAATAACGGCTTGCAAAGATTCAGACAGCATGGCACGTACCATGTCTTTTTCTTCGGCAGGGAATACGTCAATTACACGGTCAATGGTTTTAGCGGCAGATGTGGTATGAAGCGTACCAAATACCAAGTGACCTGTTTCGGCAGCTGTAAGGGCCAAACGAATCGTTTCAAGGTCACGCATCTCACCGACCAAAATAATATCTGGGTCTTCACGCAATGCTGAGCGAAGTGCTTCATTAAAGCCATGTGTATCACGATGGACTTCACGTTGGTTAATGAGGCATTTTTTTGATTGGTGTACAAATTCGATGGGGTCTTCAACCGTTAAAATATGGTCATAACGATTTTCATTAATGTAGTCCATCATCGCTGCAAGTGTGGTTGATTTACCCGAACCTGTTGGCCCTGTCACCAGTACAATCCCGCGAGGATAGTCGCAAATATCTTTAAAGATTTGACCTAAGCCTAAATCTTCCATGGTGAGTACTTTAGATGGAATGGTACGAAATACTGCGCCAGCACCACGGTTTTGGTTAAATGCGTTCACACGGAAACGTGCAACATTTGGTACTTCAAAAGAAAAGTCTGTTTCGAGTTTTTCTTCATAGTCACGGCGCTGTTTATCGTTCATGATGTCGTACACAAGGCGGTGGACATCTTTATGTTCTAAGGCTGGTAAGTTAATACGGCGAACTTCACCATCGACACGAATCATTGGTGGCATGCCAGCAGATAAGTGTAAATCGGACGCGCCATTTTTCACAGAGAAGGCGAGTAGCTCTGTAATATCCATAATTTCCCCAAGTAAATCAAAATATGTCATTATTTTGTAGAATAATATACGGCTTTCACTGAGGCTTACCAACACCTCACTTTAGGTGAAAAGCAAAAAAGTTTTTTGAAAATGAGAACCTTGTCAATGAATTACCTGCAAGATGCGCGGCAGCACGTATTACAGCAAATTAAAACTGCTTGTGAACATGCTCAGCGTGTGCCTGAAACTGTGCAACTTTTAGCCGTATCAAAAACACATCCAAGTGAAAGATTGCGTGAAATGTATGCAGCAGGGCAAAGGGCATTCGGCGAAAATTATTTACAAGAAGCTTTAGATAAAATTGAAGCTCTGCATGATTTAGACATTGAATGGCATTTTATTGGTCATGTTCAACGCAACAAAACTAAGCATTTGGCTGAAAAGTTTGATTGGGTACATGGTGTAGATCGTTTGATTATTGCAGAGCGTTTGTCTAACCAGCGTGGTGATGAGCAAGCTGCACTTAATATTTGTTTGCAAGTGAATATTGATGGGCAAGACAGTAAAGATGGCTGTGCGCCAGAAGACGTTGCTGAATTGGTTGCTCAAATTAGCCAACTGCCGAAAATTAAACTCCGCGGCTTAATGGTCATTCCGGCACCAGACAATACCGCTGCTTTCGCAGATGCCAAAAAGCTATTTGATGAGGTGAAAGGGCAACATGCTCATGCGCAAGACTGGGATACATTAAGCATGGGAATGTCAGGCGATTTAGATGCTGCAATTGCAGCAGGTTCAACCATGGTCCGTGTAGGAACGGCATTGTTTGGTAAGCGTGACCCGATTGAGAAAAAATAACTTTTACGGTTTAGCTAAATATTTTGTGGTGGAACTGTAATCAATTAATTTAAATTTAATTTTCCTCGCCTATAACCCAAATATTTTATATTTGAGTGTGTAATGTATGGATTTGTTGCATGTTTTCATTCTGGCAATAATTCAGGGTTTTGCTGAATTATTGCCAGTTTCTAGTTCCGCACACGTTATTTTAGCTGAAAAGTTAATGGGGTATGATCCATCTGCACCTGACATGACATTCTTACTTGTGATGTTGCATACAGGTACAATGTTTGCAGTGATCGTTTACTTTTGGAAATCTTGGAAAAAGACCTATTTTTCTTCTTGGGAAAGTTTTAAAAAACAAGCCTTCTATATTATTTTGGCAACGCTCATTACAGGCGTGCTTGGTTTAGCGCTCCAATCTATGATTAAACATGTGTTCTTCGGCGGCGCGAGTAGTTTCGAAATTGAGCACTTGTTTAGTAACTCAAAACTCATGGCGGCTGCGCTGATTTCGGCAGGTGTCCTGATTATTTTGTCTTCGCGCTTAGATCGCGGCCAGCAAGGTGAAATTAGTTTGCGTAGTGCTTCTATTATTGGGGCAGTGCAGGCGTTATGTTTACCTTTCCGTGGCTTTTCACGTTCTGGTGCAACCATCTCTACAGGGCTTTTTTTAGGGGTATCTCGCCAAAAGGCTGAAGAGTTCAGTTTTGCGTTGGCTGTGGTATTAACACCAGCAGTGATTTTAAAAGAATTATATCGTTTAGTTCACGCTCAAGGCTTACAAACTGTAGCTCATGGACAAGTGTTCCATTCGATGGTTCCAAGCTTGTTGGGTATGTGCTTTAGCTTTGGTGCTGGTCTTTTGGCGCTAAAATGGTTGTCTTCATGGTTAGAGCATGGCCGTTGGCATTTATTTGGTCTGTACTGTATTGGTTTCGCAATTGTCGTACTCTGCGTTAATTAATTTTTTGATGTTTTAAAATAAAAAATTAGCAAAAGACCATACAAGAAAAAGGGGCGTAAATAATACGCCCCTTTGTTCTATAAGATTCAATCAAATTTAAGATATGAAATCCTAATAATTAACCCACGACCTCAATGGTACTTGCACCAGCACCAAGTGGTTTCACTTGAATTTGTACAGGAATACGTTCATGCATTTCTTGAATGTGTGAAATGAGAATGACCTGACGTCCCTGATTTTGTAATTGGTCTAAAGCATTCATGACCATGTGCAAAGATGAGGCATCCAAAGTACCAAAACCTTCATCAATAAACAGTGATTCAATTTTCATTGAACCCGAGGCCATATTGGCAATCGCTAAAGACAAAGCCAGCGCAGTTAAGAATGACTCACCACCAGACAAAGAGGCAACTGAGCGAGTTTCCCCATCCATGTCGTGGTCAATAATCGCAAGACTTAAAGACTGATCTAGGCGTTTAAGCGTATAGCGCTGAGATAGCATCGCCAGTTGCTGGTTTGCATGTTCAACTAAAATATCTAGGTGATATTGCTGAGCGTAGTCGCGGAACTCTTTACCTTTGGCATCACCGATCAAGCCTGAAATTTTGCTCCAGCGATGTTCCTCTTGCTGAATATTTTGAATTTGCTCGGCGTATTGTTGCTGCTTGGCAAGATTTTGTTGGTGCACTTCAAGCTTAAGTTTAAGCCGATCACGTACTTCAAGTTGCGCTTTAAGCTCTGCAATATTGTCTTGAATAAGGCTAACGAGCTTTTCATGCTCAATATCTGGCTGAGTTTGTAAGTGCTCGCTTAATTGCTCTTGCATGGTTTTTAAGGCAGAAGAAGCTTCACTTAATAAACGCTCGACATGATTAAGTCGGTTACGAATGTCTTGCTCTTGAGCTGAATTAATTTGCATGAGCACTGTAAGATCAGATGCTTGAAAATCAGTGTGGGCTTTTAACCAGTTTTGAATTTGCTCATCAACCTGCTGCTGATGCCCCGCAGTGTGTTGATGTTGATGCTTGAGCTGATCGAGCGCCTGTTTTTGCTGCTCAAAGTGCTGTCTGGTTTGTTCAAAACGTTGTTTAGCCTCGTGATACGCCGTTTGTTGGTGTTGACGTTTAGCGTCATGCTCAATTAACCATTCGTGCGGTTTAATATCAGCGTGGCCTGTCATTTGTTGAATGAGCGACACCGCTTTTTCATTATTTTGTTGGCCTTTAAGCGTAATCTCTTTGAGATTTTGATCGATCTCATCAATTTGCTTGGTCAATTGCTCAAGGTTAGCAGCTAACATTTTAAGTTCTTGTTGCTGTTGTTCAAAACGCTGTGCAAGCTGTTCTTGTTGTTCAAGTTGCTTGGCGCGTGCATCAAGAATAGTCCAAGTTTGCTTAGCTGTTTGGCTACTTGCTTGCTGCCATGCGTGCTGTTCAGTTTTCGATAAACATTCAACAATATGTTGAACTTGTTGTTGCCATTGCTGTGCCGTATTGAGCAAGCTTTCATTATGCTGAATAGCTTGAACAAATTGATTATGTTGTTTTATCGCTTGGGTTAAGCGAAAGTTTTCTGAGTCAAATGAATTTATGGCAGTTTGCGCGGCTTGTCTGAGTTCGTTAAGCGTTTGCAAGATTTGTTCAGGAGCTTGATTAAGCTCAATGTGTAATTGATTGAGGTTAAACGCTTGCTCAAGCTCTTGCTGCAAGCTTGATTGTTTGGCTTTAAGTTGAGTTAAGTATTTCTGAACTTGTTCAAGTTCGGCACGACACTGAGTAAGTGCATGTTGCTGAGTTTGCCAGGCATTAAATTTAGTTTGCTCTAACGCTACTGCTTGTTGTTCTTGTTGTTGCTGTAAGTCGTATAAAGCTTTAGAGACTGCACTGTCATCAACACGATAGGGATGATGTGTACTTCCACAAACTAAACAAGCTTCACCTTCTTTGAGATTGGCTCGTAACTGCTCAATATTTTCGGTGTGTAATAAACGCTGCTGTTGCAGGATGTGCTGTAAATTTTCACGTTCAGTTTTTGCTGTTTGGTAGTCTTGTTCAGCTAACTGGCAAACGGTTTTCAGCTGCTGCTCTTGGCCTGAGGCCTGAGTTTGTTTTTCAGTGAATTGCTGAAGCTCAGCATATAGTTCATGATAAATTTTTATTTTTTGCTGAATCAGATCTAACTGCGTGATTTGAGCAAGTTTCTGATCTTTGTCTTTACGCTGTTGATCAAGCTTTAACTCAATCTGTTCAACGGTGCCTAGTGAAGCTGTCAGTTGTTCAAGTTCACTTTTAGCTTCCGATAGCTTTTGGCGAGCAGAGGCAGGGTTGCCAAGCTGTTGTTCAATCGCTTCATAATTTTGAATAAATTGTCCAAGCTGATGTAGATGTGCTGAGAGGCCTTTGTCTAATACAGCGTATTGCTGAGTCTGAGTAAGCTGCTGTTGTAAATGAATTTTGTTCTGCTCAAGTTGTACAATCTGCTGTTGCAAAATAATTTGCTGTTGTTGCAGTGGACTGAGTTTCTGCTCAAGTACATTTTTCTTTTCTTTGCACTTTTTATATTCATCGGCAATAAAATCACGTTGTTGAATAGACTGCCGAACTTGATTTAAAGCGTGTTGATGCTGTTGTTCAAAATCGAGCGTCTGTTTGAGCTGTTGTTCTGCAAGTTGATATTGTTTTTGTCCCGTTTCAAAAATTTGTACTAACTCATTAAACTTGGTTTGAGCTTGCTGAATTTGCGGCTCAAGTTGTTGTAGTGTTTGTAAATTTTGAGCTTGCTGAAAAACTTGTGGGTGTATTTCAGAGAAAACTTCGAGACGTTTTAATTGCTCGCGTTCACTAGCCAGTTGTTGATAGTGATTTTGCTGTGTTTGAAACTGTTGCTGTTTAGCCTGAACTTCTTGCTCAAGTTTGGCTTTACGTTCAAACCATTGTTGTTGTTTGTCTAAGACATTTTTTTGTTGTTCTAACTGCTGATGGTTTTGCTCGGCTTGCTGATATTGCTCGGTAAATGCAGCAATCTCTTCATCAGACAAAATTTCAATGTGGCCTAAGAACTCTTCAAGCTGTTTACGCTGCTTTGCAATATCGGCTGTTTTACGAAAAGCCAGTTCACCAATTTTAGCGAAGATACTGGAGTTGGTTAGGTACTCAAGTAATTCACCGCGTTCGCTATCTCGTGCTTTTAAAAATGCGGTTACTTCTGACTGGGCAAGTAATACGGCACGAGTAAACTGTTCAAAAGAAAGCTGGGTAATTTGTTTAACTTTTTCATCAACCGCTTTGGCTTTGTCTGCAAGTACCACACCATCGGTTAGGCATTTTAAGTGGCGCTGTACACTTTGTAATTTACCATTTGGGTTTTCACGTGCACGTTTAATTTCCCAACGAGCCAAATAACGCTTTTGATCTTGTGCGATAAAGCAAAGCTCAGCAAAACCATGCCCTGTACCACGGCGTAAGACAGTTAAAGGTGAGTTAGTGAGTAACTCTGAACCATCAACATCTTTTAATTTGCCATCACTGTCTTTCAAGCGAGGCACCCGATTAAATAAAGCCAGACACATCGCATCTAAAATGGTCGACTTACCTGCGCCTGTTTTCCCTACAATTGCAATGAGACCTGCATGGGCGAGAGGCGCGCTTTCAAAATCAATAAAGTGTTCATCAGAAAGAGATGCCAGATTTTTTATTCGAATGGATAAAATTTTCATGACATATCCTTAATGGCTTGCATCATTTTCAAGATTTTTTTGTGCTTCTTGTACCAGACTCAGAAAATCTTTTAAGACAGCATCATCGGCGCTGTAGCCTTGTTTTTCCCAGATATTTTGAAAGAGTTTTTCTGGTGTAGGAGGTTCGAGTGCAATGTGCTGGGTGGTATTTGCATCGGTCGCGTCTTTGTTCACATATTGACGTGAAATACGCACTAAACGATAGCGATCAGGCGGTAGGGCTGCTTCAAATTGCTGACGTAAATTCGGTTGCGGCGGTGTTAAACTATAGTATTCAATATCGACATATTCACGATGGTCAATATTTTCAACAACGCCATGTGGCAACGCTTTGAGTTGTTGCAGCACTTCATTTAATTCACCACGAATGCGGTGCAATTGTATGCAACGCGGAATTTCGACAGCTTCAAATTGCAAACGGTTATCTGTCTCTTGAGCTGGGTCAATTTTGACCTCAACCACTTGGTGCTTATAGTTAATTTCACTAAAAGAAAGCGGAATGGGTGAGCCGCTATAGCGAATATGCGGCTGACCTACTTTTTGTGGTTTATGTAAGTGCCCTAAAGCGACATAATCGACAGCATCTTCAAATAATGTCGTTGAAAGCGCTTCTTCATTACCAATAATAATTGGACGTTCAGAGTCGGACGTTTCCCCACCTTGCATATGGGCATGCGACATCAAAATAAGCGCTTGGTCTGGTGTTTTACGACGTTTGGCTTCGGCAATGAGTTGCTGGTGTAAATAGGCAATCGCATTTTTACTATTAGTGGTGTGTTCATTAAAACCCGTAATTTCGGCCGAGCGTAAAAAAGGCAAGGCAAGGCACCAAGCCACAATATCTTGATTTTGATTATAAATAGGTAAAAGTAGTCGATCGAGATCTAGGGTTTTATCTTCATTCCAGCGAACCACGCCCACGGTTTTTGCATTGTATTTTTCTAAAAGTGGTTCGACCTGTTCAATACGGTAGCCTGAGTCATGGTTACCCGCAATCATGAGCGTTTGCATGTGCGGCGCAATGCGATGTGCATCTGCTAAAAATTGATAGAGTTGTTTTTGTGCTTGAGAACCAGGGTTAATCACATCAAAAATATCGCCAGCGATGAGCAGGGCATGCGGTTGTTTTTCTTGTATTTGAGTGAGTAACCAGCTTAAAAATTGTTGGTGTTCGTAGTGGCGTGAATGATTATAAAAAAACTGCCCCAAATGCCAGTCAGAAGTATGTAGAAAATGTACGGACATAGAAACAGACATCAAGCCAAAATAAACACAGATACGTTAGCATAAATTGGCAGGAGATTTTATCAAGACATTTTAAAGTGCTCGTTATTTAAGCCAGCCGTAATACCTGAATTAAATTGTTCCTTTTAAACCCTGCTTTGTTACTATCAGATCAAACCATGAACTTTGAGAACAAAATGACTATTCATAAATATGAAGTAAAAATACAGTGGGAAGGCAATACGGGCACAGGTACTTCATCTTATCGTTCATATAAACGAGACTTTAGTATTCAACATCCTCAAAAAGCCACGATTGAAGGTTCATCAGACCCAGCCTATTTAGGTGATGTGACCAGATGGAACCCTGAAGATTTATTGGTCGCTTCAGCTTCAGCCTGCCATAAACTTTGGTATTTACACCTATGTGCGGTCAACCATATTCACGTACTGAGTTATGTCGATAAAGCACTTGGTTTTATGGAAGATGCAGATCCCGTTAAACGCGGTCACTTTACTCAAATTATTTTAAAGCCCGAGGTTGTTTTGGAAAAAGGTGCTGACCAAGAGCTTGCTGCAAAACTGCATGAAGAAGCACATCATGAATGCATGATTGCCAATTCGGTAAATTTCCCAATTACATGTGAAGCCAGCTTTAGTTTTGCTGAGTAATTAATATGAAATAGCCACCGTTTAAAGGCGGTGGCTATACATTAAAAATAAATAGAGTGGTTAGATAAAATCTTTAAGCTGCATTTTCATCGGCTTGAAAAATACCAAAAACATTGTGTTCTAAATCGACAAAGTAACCATGCCAAGCGCGACCGGGAATGGCGAATTTATCCATTGCCACAATGCCACCTTGGGCTAAAATTTTTGCAGCAACTTCATCGAAGTTTTCCACATGAACTGAACAGGTAAATGCATTGGTGCCATATTCCATTGGAGGCGTTTGAGCGGGACGTTTTAAAAGGCCGCCCATAATTGAAGGGGTTTCGATACGGTAGTATTCAATCGGTAAGTTTGGATCTAATTTAAATTGCCAGCCGAACACAGCTTGATAAAACTGCGCGTCGCGAGCAGGGTTTGAAGACTGGATTTCAAAATAGGCAATGTTGTTCATGTTTAGCTTTGTATTTTATTCCTTTAATAAATTGTATCCTAGAATATACTTAAGATTAAGCATATCTATGTATTTGGTTTAATTTAAATTTTATATAAACAAACGTTATCATCATATAAAGAATACGACATTTTATGTCGCTTACTCTAATTCCTCTAGTATAGGTTTATTAAAAATTTAATTATTATAAAACATTATATTTATAACTAATGAAAATATATGAATATTCAGGGAATACAGGCAACTTACCGCCGTTTATATCATGAAAGTTCAGTCTGGAAATTATTAAGGGCGGAAAATGCACCACTCATTCTAGCATTTATTGCAGATCTATTTGCGGAAAAAGCCGAAGTTCTGTATGGACATGCCAGAAGCCTACTTGATGAGTTTATCAAATATAGTCGTGAACAAGGACTGTGGCAAACTGAAAATAATGCAGCCTACTATTTAAATAGTTGGATTAAGGCAGGTTGGTTGCGTGAAATGGATGACTTACTAAGCAAGACCGATACCAGTGAAACAGTATTACGTTTTTGTCGCAATCTGGATGAACGGCATAGCAGTACCACTGCGTCACATTTAAGAATTGTACAGGATGCTGTTCGGGATTTTGTAGTGGCTATTAGTGACAATATTGACGATCGGGTGGCCTTGTTAGAACAAAAGAAAGCACAGATTCAACAGGAAATTGATGATCTGCATGCGGGGGTAGTTATGCAGCTCAATGAAACGGAGCAACGAGAACGAATTCGGGAGATTTATCAACTTGCTTCTATTTTAACAGGTGATTTTAGACGAGTTGAAGATGAAATTCGTCAGTTAGACAAAGAGTTAAGGGTTGAGATGATTGGGGGCAACGCTGCACGAGGTGAGGTGTTACTTGCATTGATGCAAAAAGAACAACTACTTGCCAAGAGCGATGCGGGTAGTGCTTTTGATGGCTTTTGTCAATTATTGCAGGATCAGGATCGTTCCACTGAATTTCGGGAACAGCTACGCAGTATTCTCAATCATCCTGTGGCACAACAGCTCAGTGAAGCACAAAAGAAATATTTAGGGCAACTCATGCGTGAATTGGCACGGGAAAGTAGTAGGGTCTTTCAGGTACGTTGTAGAACAGAAGAGGGCCTTCGGGCATATATTGAAAGCGGTGCTGCACTGGAAAATCGTATGATTGATTGCTTACTGTCTCAATTAGAAAAGCAGGCGGTGAATTTAACACTGGAACAGCAATTTGATTTAAAGACTGAAACACAGATGTATTTAGCCGTAGGTTCGGTTCAAGTTGGCTCACCAGAGAATTTTGCATTGAAAAGTCCTAATGAGCATATGGATACACGAGGCGTACAGCAGCAGCAAAATCGTAAAGAACCAAGTGCTCAGATGCTGCAATATTTGGACAGTGTACAGGTTCGGATGATTGCTGAAAAAACACACAATACTTTGCTAAAAAAAGGTGTCATGAGTATTGCCAATTTAACTCAAGAACATCCATTACAGGCAGGTCTAGAGGAGTTAGTGGCGTATTTGCGTATTGCCAAAGCCATTAAAGCGCCTCAATTGACAGAAAAAAATGAGCAGATTCAGTTTAGGGACCAACATGGTGTGAACCTGCAAGCCAGTATCCCGACCTATTATTTAAGTGCTGAATTATTTCCTGAAAATTTAGATGAACTGACATTATAAGAGTGTAGAGAGATGCAACCACAAAAAAGCAGTTTTTTTGACAGAGTACGTCGCCCATCATCTGATGAAAATCATGAGATTCAATCGCAGTGCATCGCGGAAGTCGAAGATGAGTTTACACGGGTTGAAGTGGATCAAGAGCTAGAAAATGATCCTCAGGCAAGCGATGAACTGTCTAGTATGCCGCATGAGGCCAGACGGGTTTTGGTCTATTTGATACGGCATGGAACAATTTTGGCAGCTGAAAACCTGAAACTGTTTGATGTGTTATGTCGTTATGAAACAGCGATTCGTCAACATCTTGCCGAAGTGTATATTCAACTAATTTTAGATGCCAGACAGGGCGTTGCCTATATTATTAATGTGGAAAGCATTGGTAATGAAAATGATAATAGTCCATTATCAGATGATTTTCCTACACTGATTCGTAAACGTACTTTGACTTTGTATGATACCTTGGTTCTGCTAATTTTACGTAAATATTATCAGGAACGAGAAACCGCAGGTGAGCAAAAAATTATTATTGATCTGGAGCGGATTCAGGGAAATTTAATTCCTTTTATTCCGATTACCAATCATGAAAGTAAAGATATTAAAAAATTAAGTGGTACTTTGGATAAATTTAGTGAAAAGAAAATACTTAGTGTGATACGTGGTGAAGAGGGGCGTTATGAAATTACACCGATTATCCGTTATGTGGTCAATGCCGAATTTCTACAAAGTTTATTAAGCGAATATAAGCAATTGGCGGATAAAACAGCTCTGCATCAATCTGAACAAAATAAAGGAAAAGTATAATGCAAGAGATGACTTTGGATACCTTATTTGCTCAGGGACAAATTCGTTTGGCAGAAATTTCAGTGTTTAACTGGGGGTCATTTCACAATTTGCACACGGCTCGTATTGATCCTGAGGGAACATTAATTACAGGGGATAATGGAGCAGGAAAATCTACTTTTATTGATGGGTTGATGGCGTTATTACAACCTGCCAGCAAAGCCAGTTTTAACGTGGCAGCAGCACAGGGCGACCGTTCTGATCGTTCACTTGTGACTTATATGCGAGGCAGTTACGGCTCTGAGCATGATGGTTCAAGTACTAAAGTCAAAAGCAAGCGGGAAAAAGCCGTGACTACGGCACTTCGAGCATTCTATACCGCAGAGGATGGTTCGCAGATTACCCTGATTGGACTCTTCTGGATTGGACAGGGCAAAAATTCGCTCAGTGATGTCAATCGTTTATATATGATTGCCAGTCGCAATGTGTTGCTTACTGAAGTATTGGATATTTTTGCCGATGGTAATACTCGCCAACTGAAACAGCATTTTAATCCAAAAACCGATCAACGCATTCATTATTTTGATAATGATTTTAAAAGCTATCAGGACATGTATCGTAAATATCTATTTATGGATAATCAGAATGCACCTGCATTGCTTGCTCGGGCATTAGGATTAAAGAAAATTGATGATTTGACCAAGCTGATTCGGGAACTGGTGTTGGAACCCAGCAATTTAAGGGAAACTGCTCAGACGGCTGTCAATGAATTTGCTGATTTAGAGGCAAATTATAAGCATCTGGTAGATACTCGGGAACAAGTCGAACATCTACAACGTTTGCCACAATGTGCTGAACAGATTGCCGAATTGACACAGCATTTGGCGCAACTTCATCTGGAAAAACAATCTATTAATGCTTATTTGGGTGAATTGTTTGCTGCATTATGGACAGAGAAATTACAGCAACTTGAGCAGGAATTGTTACAGCTCAATCAACAGTTTCAGCAGATTGAACAGCAGGAACAGGATGCAGAAATACGGCAAGAACGTTGTCATGAAGAATATTTGCAACTCGGGGGAAACCAGATTGAAAACTTACATAAAGAGCTAGGCTTTATCGCCGATAAGCTTAAAAGTTTGGTCTTGGAGGCATCTCGGTATCAGGATGATGCCCGACAATTACAGCTTTCTGATGATTTAACTGAACATCGTTTGCTGGAAAACCATGAGATAGCGACTGAAGAACTGGTCAATATTGAACAGAATACCAAGCAACGCCAAGATGAATTTGCCGAAGTCAGTGGTAAATATGCACAAACTCAGCAACAACTCAAGGATATTCAGGAAGATATTCAGGAAATGGAAGCCAGACCTGACAGTAATATCCATGATGTGCATTTACTGCGTTTACGTGATGAATTAAAACAGCATCTATCTTTTGATGAACATGAACTGATGTTTATTGGAGAGTTGATTGATGTTAAAGATTGCGAAAAAGCATGGCAGGGAGCCATTGAACGAGCACTAGGCGGACTCAAAACCACTTTACTTGTGCCACAGGATCGCTATTCCATGGTGACTAAATGGGTCAATGCCCGTAATAATAAAACCCATGTGCGTTTACAAGTGGTCAATACAAAGCAAGTAGAGCATGTCCATTTTAAAGACAATGGTTTTCTGGGTAAATTACTTTGGCGAGAACACGCCTATCGTGACTGGTTAAAACAGCATTTACAGCGTTTCGATTTAAATTGTGTGAGTGATACCCAAACACTGGATCATACACCATTTTCCATGACCCAACAGGGCTTGATTCATTTGGAAAGAGGGCGCTTCGAGAAAAAAGACCAACAACGTATTGATGAGCGTAAAGCATGGTGTCTGGGTTTTTCTAATACTTCTCGTCTAAACTTACTCAAACATGAATATAGTCAGTTAGAACAACAGCTTAAACAACAATACCAACAGATTGAACAGGCTCGGCAGTTACTCAATAATATTAATCAGCAAAAAGGCTTATGGGAAAGGTTGCAGCGTTATCAATGGGATGCCATTAATTTACCATATTGGCAACAACGCCAGCAGCAGACGCAGCAGGATTTGCAGCGTTTACAACAGGCAGATTCCGATGCTGAACAGGCTCACCAGCGTTGGGAAGCGGCAAAAAATGAATTAAAACAGATTCGCTTACAAAAAGGCGAGTCGCAAAAAATCCGAGGTCAATTAGAACAGCAAAATGGTGATACCCAGTTAAAACAGCAAAAAGCCCAACAAGCAGCTGAGCAGGGAATGAGTGATGATGCCCGACAGTTATTGAAACAACGGATCGGTGAAGTCAAACAACTGGATGATGCGTTGCAGGCAGAAATCGAACGAAAACTTGAGCGTTTAATTGGGCAGACAAATGACCAAAAAACGACGATCAGTAATACCGCCAATGGTATTATGGTGTCATTCCGCAGTAAAGATAAATGGACACATATCCCATTACAACGAGAATGGGCAACAGGTTTGGTAGCGCTAGATGACTATGTCGCTTATTTACAGGAGTTACAGCGGGAAGGTTTGCCGAATTTGGTTGAACTATTCCAACAACGTCTACATAAACATACTACTCAATCTTTAAGTGTGATTCAGGATAAATTGAATGTCAATCGGGAAGAAATTATTGACCGAATTGACATGATTAATCAGGTATTACAACGCACGGAATTTAAGCTCGGTAGCTATTTAAGACTTGGCTATAAGAAAGAAAAATATCCACATGTACAGGATTTCGAACAACGTTTAAAACAGGTTCTGGCTGGTGTAAATAGTGAAGAATATGAACGTCGTTTTAAACAGTTGGCGGAGTTGATGGCGATTTTGGACAAGGCCAGCAGCTCGGCAACCGCCAATAATCAGGAAAGTCTACGTTTGCTTGATCCTCGTTATCAAATGTCATTTCATGCAGAAGAAGTGGATGCACAAACAGGGGTAATACGAGATGTGCTTGAGTCTTCCAGCGGTAAATCGGGAGGTGAAAAAGAATCCTTTGCAGGCACGATTGTCGCAGCAAGTCTAGCTTATGTACTGACACCGGATGGCTATGATTATCCAATTTATAGCACTGTGTTTTTAGATGAGGCCTTTTCCAACACTGCCGAAGCGGTCAGCCGCCGTGTACTAAAGGTATTTAAAGCACTCAAAATTCATGTCAATCTAATTACGCCTTACAAAAACCTAAATCTGGCGCGTGAATCAGCTCGATCATTATTAATTGCTGAGCGTGATATTGACCAACATGAAAGTCATTTATGTGAAGTCACATGGCAAGAGATTGATGAACGGATGCAGCAACACAAACAGACAGTAGCAGCAGAGGCTGAACAACTTGGAATTCAGCTTTATGGCTAGAACAGCAGTATGGGGACTTTTGCCTGATGATGCCATTGCCCAATTACGCAAGAAAGAATGGGATCATCAAAGGCATTTAAAACAACGCTTGCGTCATCAACGTCCATTCCCGATTGTACTTTCACTCAAAGCCCCGACAGGCCAGCAGGCAATGAGCAATTTGGATCATTTCCATACATTTTTTAAGGCATGGAAAAATTTTGTCTATCCTGATCTGGTGGAATGGCAACAACGTCAATTCAAACAGTTGGCAACACAACAAGTCCCTGTTAAGTTGATAATTCCTACATTGGATGTCATGGTGGATGTGCTAGGACAGCAACAGCGATTTAAAAAAATTTCAGATAAAATTTCCTATTTGTTACTGCAGCCATTTGTACAGCCACAAGTGGAATATGCTTTGTTCTGTACATTAATTGAATATTTGGAACTGCTTGAAAAATATCGTGAGGCAGACTGGCAATTGCTGATCCAGTTGATTTCCCAGCTTAAAGCAAATATGGGAGCAGGACATTATTTAAGAGCATTACCTTTGCAGCATGTTGATACCAAGTTTTTAGAAAGAAATGTGCTGTTGGTCGAAGCCATTTGTGATGTCTTATACCATGGAGAAGTACAGGCAGCAGGTGGATTACTAAATTGGCTCAATTGCCTGGATCATCCGAAAGGCTGGCTGATGATCAAACCTTTATGTACCCTAGTGCAACAGTCATTGGGAGGACTGCCAGTTTTTCAGCTTTCTACCGATGTATTGATACAATTTGAATTGCCTGCTCAACATATTATTGTGATTGAAAATATTCAGTCAGGTTTAGCTTTACCTGTGATGGAAAATACGATAGTTGTCTGTGGCGGTGGTAAAAATATTAAATGGCTAGATGCACCTTGGCTACAAAATAAACAAGTATATTACTGGGGTGATATTGATTCCGAAGGATTAAATATCCTGAGCATGGTACGACACAAAGTTCCGGATGTTATTCCTTTGATGATGAATGAAGCCACTCTATTACAATTTCAGGATAAAATGGTGGATGAGCCTGATTCAGTTTTTCTTGAACCTAAATATTTAACAGACGAAGAATTAATATTATTTCATCAATTAAGAAGTAAGTCTTATATCAATAAACGTCTAGAACAAGAAAGAATCACTAATGATTGGATCAGAGAAAATTTAAAAAGGCAAATTAAATAATACTATTATATTTGATTAAAAATAAAAACCGACGATTCGAGTGATGAGAGAATCGTCGGTCAAAGACTTCATCAAGGGTTCTGGCTGCTAACAAAACCTAATCTGAAGGAAGAAAGAGTCGTAATGAAAGGTCACCGAAACAATTTTGCGGATGCCGTGCAAAGGAAGTATTCGGTTGCTGCGACCTTGTTACTCTATATAACGTCAAGAGATTCGGATTGGTTGACAGAAAAATGAAAAAAAATCGAAAAAAATTTATAATTATTTTTTGAACCCATAAATTAGGCAAAAATATGACCAAATTACGTTCTTACTTTCTCTGGTTTTTTGCTATATGCATCATACTTACCTTAATTGTAGGCGTTGTTGCAGCACTATTGCCAGCGAGTGTAGGTGGTATTTTAACAGCCGTTCCTTATTTAGGTGCAATGATTTTTGTCTTATTTAGATTTTTAAAGAAAGAACGCCGTGCGCCGACTGTACCAGAAAAAAAGAAATTTACTTTAGGGTTTACCCTCATATTTTGGGGCTATAACTTATGCGGTGTTTTATTTGGTTTGTTTTTATTTTCAAGACAAGACCCAGAGATTTTGCAAAACTTTATGCTTTACCTCAAGCAGCCTCAGTTCTTAAGTATTATGGTCATTATGATTTTAATGCTGGCTATTCCGCTTTATTTAATTACCTACTGGTTTTATGGCAAACAGGCACAGCGCATGGCTGACAAAATGTTGAATGTGCAATAGATCACTACAAAAACAGCTACGATTAAATATAAATGAGTTTTATATAATCAAATAAAACAGTTGTCCTCAGCTTAGGAGGAAATATGAATAAGAATGTATTAATCACGGGTGCTAGTGGTTTTATCGGAACGCACTTAATTAAGTTCCTATTACAAAAAAATTATAATGTGATTGCTGTAACACGGCAGGCTGGAAAGGAATCTGACCATCCTGCCTTACAGTGGGTACAAAAGTTTGAAGATATTACGACCCGTCAAATTGATTATGTGGTGAATTTGGCTGGTGCAAATATTGGTGAAAAACGCTGGACCGAGTCACGTAAAAAACAACTCATCGAAAGCCGTGTAAATACGACCCGAAAACTTTATGCGTGGCTCAAGCAATCTGAAATTTTTCCTGAAGTAATTGTCTCTGGTTCAGCGATTGGCTATTACGGTATAGACGATCAAGAAAAGTGGGCAGAGGTATGCACCGAACAAAGCCCACCACAACCTATTTTTATGTCTCAGCTTTGCCAAGAGTGGGAACGAGCAGCTTTAGCAGACGCTCAGCAAAACACTAAAATTATTCGTTTAGGCGTAGTGTTTGGGCAGGGTGGTGGCATTTTGCCTAAAATGTTATTTCCTATTCGACTCAATTTAGTCGGTCAAATTGGTCATGGTCGTCAGCCTGTGGTGTGGGTACACATTCAAGACGTATTAAACGCCATCGAGTTTATATTTAAACATCCTCAATCTGCTCAAGTTCATAATGTGGTGGCACCAGAAAACGTGACTCAAAAGGTATTTGTTGAACAAGCAGCAGAGGTTTTAAATAAGAAACCAATATTATCAGCACCAAGCACGGTTTTTCGCTATTTGTTAGGGGAACAATCGCAATTGATTTTAAATGGTCAATACGTTAAACCTGCTGCCTTACAAGCTGAAGGATTTGAGTTTACTTATCCTCAGTTAAAAATGGCTTTAGAAAATATACTCGCGTCAGGCTAAGATTTTATTTTGCAAACGCTCTGGTGAATATGCTTTGGCATCCACTAATGTCGGTTGCCCTAGCATAAGCTGACGGAGCAATTGTGCAGAGCCTGCACCCATACATAACCCATTTCTAAAGTGACCAAAGTTTGCCCATAGGTTATCCATTTCAGGCATTTTACCAATGTAGGGAACGCCATTTGGTGAGCTTGGTCTGAGGCCTGCCCAGCGCTGTACGATCGGGAAATCGGCCAGTTCAGGCACCATTTCTAAACACGCTTCTAAAATATTGTGCTGAGTCGTTTCATCAGTTGAAGTGTCAAAACCACGATGTGCCATGCTAGACCCACAGACAATATGCCCGTCCATACGTGGAATCAAATACATGACTCGATTCATACACATGGTCGGTAGCCAGTGAGCAGGGGTTTTAAATAGCAGCATTTGACCTTGAACAGGTTCGACTGGAATATCGAGTTGTAATTGTGAGTTCCAGTAATGGCTCCAAGCACCCGAAGTTATTACAAAATGATCTGCTGTATGTTTGCGACCATCTTCGGTTTGTAGCGCCTGTATCACATCACCTTGTTGAATCAGTTTTTTGACAGCAGCGTGTTCAAAAAACTCAACATTTGGATGTTGTTTTAAATAACTAATGAGAGATTGTAATACGCGAGGGTTACGAATATTAGATAGTTCAGGGAAATAAATCGCTTCTTGAAACTGATCGGAAATATGTGGATTAACTTGTTCTAGGGCATCGCGCTGTAAATATTCACAGCGTTGCATCGGTTCTTGATGCTGCTCTGCGTAGGAAAGCCCGATGTCAAAATCTTCTTTATCAAAAATTAGCATGCCTGTGTCATGTATTTCAAAATCAATCCCTGTAACAGGGTAGAGCTTTTGGTTCCATGCTTGATAAGAGGCTTTGCCAAATTGAGCAAGTTGGTTCACTGCATGCACATAACGCCACGGGTACATCGGAGAAAGAATACCTCCGCCAGCCCAAGAGGCTGCTTGTCCCGCTTGTTGTTGATCAAAAATGCTGACTTTACAGCCTTGTTCAACCAACTCCAGCGCAGACATTAATCCACTTATGCCCGCGCCAATAATTGCAATATGCATGCAGTGTTATCCTTTCTCTGCGAACTTAGTTCATTTCCTTGAGTTTTTCAGCAGCGGTTTCTGCAAAGTAAGTCCAGATCCCGTCTGCACCAGCGCGGCGGCAGCACATGAGTGATTCTAAAATCACTGAGTCTGATAACCAGCCATTTTGAATTGCGCCCGCTAACATGGCGTATTCACCACTTACTTGATAAATGAAGGTCGGAACACCAAAGGTATCTTTCACTTCACGTACTACATCCAGATATGGCATGCCCGGTTTTACAATCACCATGTCTGCGCCTTCTTGAATATCAAGCGCGATTTCATGTAAAGCTTCGGCACGGTTGGCAAAGTCCATCTGGTAGTTATATTTATTACCACCTTTTAGGTTGGATGCAGAGCCAACAGCATCACGGAACGGGCCATAGAAGCTAGACGCATACTTTGCAGAGTAGGCCATGATGTTGGTGTAGATGTGACCATTGGCTTCTAAAGCCTGACGAATCGCGCCAATACGCCCATCCATCATGTCACTTGGTGCAATCACTTCGGCACCAGCTTCAGCGTGACTCAATGCTTGTTTAATCAAGCACTCTACAGTCTCGTCGTTCAGCACATAGCCTGTTTCATCAATAATGCCGTCTTGACCATGCGTCGTATATGGGTCGAGGGCACCATCAGTGATTAGTACCATTTCTGGTAATTCTTTTTTAAGCAAACGGCAGGTGGTTTGAACTAAACCATCTTCACGCCATGCAGCTTCTGCGGTAAGGCTTTTATCTTCTTGTGGGGTAACTGGAAAAAGAGCCAGTTTTGATACGCCCAATTCCAGAAGTCTTTCAGCTTTTTTCAGTAACAAATCTGCCGACAAACGCTGAATGTTTGGCATACTTGGAATATCTTGGGTCTGATTTTGTCCCGGTAATACAAATACTGGATAAATCAAGTGATTGGTAGTGAGCTGTGTTTCGCTGACCATCGCACGCAACTGGTCATTTTTACGGATACGGCGCATGCGAGTGGCTGGAAATGCAGGACGATTGAACGTATAAGTCATAACAATCTCGATGTTCGGTATTACACTAGAATAGGTTGGCGGATATTCCATTACTGTCAACCGACTGCTGTATTGTAGCCCCATAATGCTGGATTTGTACAAAATTATGGGTGTTTATCATGCTTTTAAATTTAGGCAATGTATGAGTGATGAAAAGAAAAATTGGACTGGGAACATCCATTTAGGTGCCAAAACTGACCTAACTGTGGTGCTCAACCAATTATGTAAGGCGTTTAATAGCTCTCCTTTTTTTAAGCATAGTGGAATGATTATGCGTGTGGTAGATGGCCACATTGAAGGCTATATCGAGATGCAACCCAACCTGATTGGTAATCTGGCATTTCAGATTTTGCATGGCGGCGTTGCTGCAACTTTGCTCGATAGTATTGGTGGAATTGTGGCAATGGAACACCTCTATCGCCGTTCGACTCCTGAAACTTTAACCGAAACCATTAAGCAAGTATCACGCTTGGCAACTGTCGATATGCGGGTAGATTATTTGGCTCCGGGACGCGGTAAGTATTTTATTGCACGTGCGGAAGTGTTACGTTTAGGTCGTAAGGGCTGCACTATGCGCATGACGATGGTCAATGATGAAGATAAAGCCATCGCAGCAGGGATTGCTTCATATGCCTATTAGGCGATGAATTGAACCGTTTTAAAGCGCCATGTGCGCTTTTTTTAGTGCTTAAAAAGCTGGAATTTTCATAAAAACTTTGAGATAAACATTAATTTAATTAGAACGAACGCATGAGTTATATTTTTTTATTCTCATATTGTGAGGTTTTAGCGTTAAAATTGACTGCTTTGACAATGCGATATGTCTTGTTTATAGAAAAATAAAAACTCTATAACAAGGTGTAGTGCGAGATTGATGGCAAAGCCAACTCATCTTTAGGAACATACCATGACTGATGCACAAAGCAATGTACAAGAAACAGTGCCAACAACATCTGCCTCGGATGACAACAACCAAAACAAGCGCAAAAAATTTCTTGGTTTTTTTGCGCTGATTTTATTGATCGCCGCTATTTTGTATGCAATTTGGGCATTATTTTTAAATCACTCTGTAAGTACAGATAATGCCTATGTCGGTGCAGAAACCGCGCAAATTACCTCAATGGTGAGCGGTCAGGTCGCTCAGGTTTTGGTAAATGATACTCAAACAGTTCATCGGGGTGATGTGCTGGTTCGTATTGATGAACGTGATGCCAAAATTGCATTGGCTCAAGCTGAGGCAGAACTTGCTAAAGCAAAACGCCAATACAAACAGACTGCGGCAAACAGTAGCTCTTTAAACTCCCAAGTTGTGGTTCGTGCCGACGAAATTAACAGTGCCAAAGCACAAGTTGCACAGGCACAGGCCGACTACGACAAAGCTGCTTTAGAACTCAACCGTCGTACGCAGCTTGCTGCCTCTGGTGCGGTATCTAAAGAAGAACTCACCAAGGCACAAAGTGCAGTGGAAACAGCTAAAGCAGGGCTAGAGCTTGCTAAAGCTGGTTTAGCGCAAGCGTCTTCAAGCCGTAAAGCTGCTGAAAGTACTTTAGCTGCTAACGAAGCCTTAATTCAGGGTGTAAGCGAAACATCGACTCCGGATGTACAAGTTGCGCAGGCCCATGTTGAACAAGCACAGCTTGATTTGGAACGTACCGTGATTCGTGCGCCAGTTGATGGTGTTATTACGCGCCGCAATATTCAAGTTGGTCAACGTGTTGCACCGGGTACCAGCATGATGATGATTGTGCCGCTGAACGAGTTATATGTAGATGCGAACTTTAAAGAAAGTCAGTTGAAAAAAGTCCGTCCGGGTCAACCAGTGACACTGACTTCAGATTTATACGGTGATGACGTTGAATACCACGGCAAAGTGGTAGGCTTCTCTGGTGGTACAGGCTCTGCCTTTGCCTTAATTCCGGCTCAAAACGCAACAGGTAACTGGATTAAAGTGGTTCAACGCTTACCGGTTCGTATTGCACTTGACCCGAAAGAACTTGCTGAACACCCATTGCGTGTTGGCTTGTCGATGGAAGCAAAAGTCGACTTATCTGCGAAGTAAACGCTTATGAAAACGCAAACACCTTTTGCCGAGTTAAGCGGTGGCCGTTTACTACTGGCAGCGTTTGTTATTGCCTTGTCGAACTTTATGGTTGTACTTGATACGACCATTGCCAACGTCTCTGTACCACATATTACCGGTAATCTTGCTGTTTCAAGTACACAAGGGACATGGGTTGTTACGTCCTATGCAGTTGCAGAAGCGATTTGTGTACCTTTAACAGGCTGGCTTGCGGGCCGCTTTGGAACGGTACGGGTCTTTATCTTTGGTTTAATTGGCTTTACGGTCTTTTCTTTCCTGTGCGGTCTAGCAACATCGTTAGAGATGTTGGTATTTTTCCGTATTGGACAAGGCCTTTGTGGTGGTCCACTTATGCCACTCAGTCAAACCTTGCTTATGCGTATTTTCCCTCAGGAAAAACATGCACAGGCTATGGGTCTATGGGCAATGACTACCGTCGTGGGGCCAATTTTAGGACCAATTTTAGGCGGTCTTATTAGTGACAACTTGTCTTGGCATTGGATCTTCTTTATTAACTTACCTGTCGGTATTGTCTGTGTATTAGCAGCAATGCGCTTGTTAAGAGTGGCTGAAACAGAAACCATCTCTTTAAAAATTGATACGGTTGGTTTAGGACTGTTGGTACTTTGGATTGGTGCGCTACAACTCATGCTCGACTTAGGGCACGAACGCGACTGGTTTAATAGTACCAGCATTGTGGTGTTAGGCTTAACTGCCGCCATTGGCTTTGTGGTGTTCCTGATATGGGAACTCACCGACAAGCACCCCGTCGTGGATGTGAAAGTCTTTAGGCATAGGGGCTTTGCCATATCGGTACTGGCCTTGTCGCTTGGCTTTGGCGCGTTCTTCGGCAGTATTGTACTGATTCCACAGTGGCTGCAAATGAACCTTTCTTACACCGCGACGTGGGCCGGATATTTAACCGCCACCATGGGCTTTGGTAGTTTGACCATGTCACCGATTGTGGCAAAACTTTCGACCAAACATGACCCACGTGCACTGGCAAGTTTCGGTTTAATTTTGCTGGGTATAGTGACCTTAATGCGGGCATTCTGGACTACAGATGCCGACTTTATGGCACTGGCTTGGCCGCAAATTTTGCAAGGTTTTGCTGTACCGTTCTTCTTTATTCCACTGTCCAACATTGCGCTTGGTTCAGTACTCCAGCAAGAAATTGCATCTGCTGCGGGCCTCATGAACTTCTTAAGAACCATGGCAGGGGCGATTGGTGCTTCAATTGCAGTGACAGTCTGGGACGACCACGCTAAAGTTGCCCGTAGTGAAATGGTATCAAACCTGAACCCAACTGAAGTACAAAACAACCTTCTGCAAAATGGTTTTACGACTGATTCGACCTTAGGAATCATTTCTAACCTTGTCGATAAAGAAGCCATTACCATGTCGGCAAACCATGTATTTTTGCTGTTTGCGATCGTGTTTGTCTTTGCGGGATTAGTGATTTGGCTGTGTCCAAAACCCAAACAGGTCAGCGGCATGCCTTCTCACTAAGCATAAAAAAGCATCTCTTCGGAGGTGCTTTTTTTAGGCTTACTAAAAAATGAGTGAATTTATAAATAGCAGATTTTGCCTACATTAAAAGAAATAAAACATGCCAGAATTGGGCAAATCAGTTATAAAAGAATGTGATATCAAGCAAGGAGGCACAACACAGGGCACAGTGTAAATAGCCTTAATCATTTAATATTATTAAAATCTTATTTTTATCAAAGATTAAAAAAACTTAATACCTGAAAACAAAGAAGCTTGCATGGCAATTGCATGGATAGGCAGGCGTATATATTGGAGTTATCACGTGAATAAAAGATATTCATTTTTGTTCAGTAGTTTATTAGCAGTCGGTTTATTACAAGGTTGTGGAGATGATTCTTCAGATCAGCCCAAGGATGATTCAAATACAACTCCACCCAATTTAATTGTAGATAATGACCCAACCAGTTGTAGCAAACTGGCACAAGACGGATCAAGCGTGGTGGTCGGCTCAAACCAAAATGGTGACCCCGCCGCGCCAGAGGGTGCATCGGGTTATAGACTGGGTAACACGGTTAAATACGCAGATAAATATATGGTGGTGGCAAATACACCACTCGCGGTAAAAGCGGGCTGTGATGTTTTAAGAGCAGGTGGTAGTGCAGTCGATGCAGCCGTAGCGGTACAAGCGGTTTTGGGTTTAGTCGAGCCACAGTCGAGTACCATTGCTGGTAGTGGTTTTATGATGTATTACGATGCTAAAACCAAAAAAGTCACGGCTTATGATGGCCGTGAAACCGCACCAGCCGCAGCCAACGAATTTTATTTAATTCGTCAAAATATGGATGACCCAAATTCACCTGCACCTGTACCAAATGCGCGCCGTAGTGGTCGCTCGATTGGTGTGCCGGGCGTGATGCGTTTGCTCGAACAAGCGCAACAGGAACATGGCAAGCTCAAGTGGAACCAGCTTTTTGGTGAAGCGATTGGTTTGGCTGACAGTGGGTTCCGCATTCCGGGGCGTTTGGCAGATGCAATTGCAAGTAATGCCAGCAGCTTAGCGCTTGATGCAAATGCAATGGCGACCTATTTCTACCCAGATGGATCACCACGTAAAGTCGGTGAGACCATGACCAATAAAGCCTATGCCAGAACACTTGAAGCACTCGCTTCACAAGGCGCAAACGCACTGCACACTGGCCCGATTGCGCAAGCCATTGTGGCAAAAGCAGGACAGACGTTAGGGGATGACTCAGCAAGAACTCCAATTACTCCAAGCTTAATGACCTTGCAGGATTTGTCGAACTATCAGGTTAAAAAACGCGACCCGATTTGTACAACGTACCGTGACCGTTACTATGTATGTACCATGCCGCCTCCATCTTCGGGAGGGATTGCGGTTGCGCAAACGCTGGGTATTTTAGAAAACTTTGATATGTCGCTTTATCCACCTAAAAACCCTGAAAATGAAGGTGGTGTGCCAGATGTGATGGGCGTGCATTTAGTGTCTGAGGCAGAGCGTTTGGCCTACGCCGACCGCGATAAATATGTAGCAGACACTGACTTTGTCGCTTTACCAGCGCAGGGTATTGCAAGCTTTATTGATAAAAATTACTTAAAACAACGTGCAGCACTGATTAACCCTAACCAAAGTATGGGCGTTGCGCCAGCGGGTAATTTCAATACAGCAGCAGGTGTCGACACCACTGTTGAACACGGTACAACTCAGTTCACGATTGTAGATGCCTATGGCAATGTGGTTTCAATGACATCGACTGTTGAATCGAGCATGGGTTCATTCCACATGGTGGATGGCTTCCTACTGTCTAACCAGTTAACTGACTTTAGTGCCAACCCGCTGGATAGCACGGGAGCACTGGTTGCTAACCGTGTAGAAGGTGGCAAACGCCCACGCAGTACCATGGCGCCAACTTTAGTGTTTAAAGGCACCACGCCAGATGAGTTTTATATGGCAACAGGTTCACCAGGTGGCGGTACCATCATTCAGTTTGTGGTAAAAACTTTGGTGGGTGCGTTGGACTGGAACTTAAATGCACAGCAGGCCACTTCACTTGTAAACTTTGGTGCGACCAATAGCCCAACGACCAATATCGATAGCTCGAATGTACAGCTTTCCTTAGTTGACCTGATTGAAGGTTTAAAAGCAAAAGGACACGGCATATCAAACACTGCACAAACCAGTGGTATTTCAACGATTATGAAAGTAAATATAAATAATCAAAGTAAATACGCAGGTGGGGTAGACCCACGCCGTGAAGGCATTGTGCTAGGCAATGGTGCCTTATAGAGCAAACTGAAAAAAAGCTATCAGTTTTGGCAGCTTTTTTATGTGGCCCTTGAAAAAAAACAAAAGGGACTCAATTATGTAAATATGTTCATCAGTAGCAGACTGTTGATAAATTGCACAGCATTTTATTTTAGTTATGCTATGATGTTCAGACATTCATGGGGATGTTATTGGCTTCGACGCTGGTGATGAAACTCATAGATGCATGCCGAGAGCGCATTTTCTCTCGTAAATCAAATTTGCATATTTTAGTCGCAAACGACGAAACTTACGCTCTAGCTGCCTAAGGGCAGTTTGTCCGCTTCCTAGAATACTTGTGGTTTAGGAACCCGACCGTAGCGCACGCACACAAGTCCGTATAGAGTCAAGCCTCGGGGCTTTATACCAAACTTAGAGGATCGCAACTTGTACCCTGTTCGTCGGGTCACAAGGTGTTAAAACAATAGACGATATCTAAGCATGTAGTATTCTCGAGCGTAGTGCTGGCGGACGCGGGTTCAACTCCCGCCATCTCCACCAAAATTCGAAAAAGCCCTGAAACGAAAGTTTCAGGGTTTTTTATTGGTTAAGCTATTTTCTTTATTCAAAGCTTAGTTTGAAATGCGTTAAAATTTCCCTTTGCAGATACAATATTTCAAAGTGATGATTTTAAAACTTAGAAATACCACTAATATTTTTTAGAGCTGCTGCTTCCATACTAGTTGCCTTCCTTAATCCTGGTCTTTTGGTAAGAAATTTCTGATGAATTAATTTCCAGTCTTCTTTCGATTTATCCCATTCAATAGGTATGGTAAGTAAAGATTTTTTACCTGTATAGGCACACATAAACTCATCTGAAACCATAGTAGGTGGTGTGGTTTTTACATGAACAGTAAAGCAATCGACTAGTGTATATAGAGTCTCTTTATTACTAATTTTATCGCCCTGAATCATCCAAATAATATCACCTGCATTAAGACGAAATTCTTCTTTCATGTAGACAATAGATTACTCAAGAGCAGCATAAGGGAATGAATTTTCTTCAGAATGCGCTTGATGATAAGCGAGCCAGTGTTGAGCCATTTAATTTAAACCTTTCGATTTTTGATTTTAGTATTAAGTCATCACTGATTATATGAGAAAAAATATTAGGCTCAAATTTAACTATTAAATTAAAATTTATTACCTATATATTTAGTTTTGAAGACCTCTAAATAAAGCCCCTAATGTAGGGGCTTTATTTAAAATTATTCTAATGAATATTCCTTTTGTTCAGGAAATAATAGATCAAGATGTTTTGGATTTATCTTAAATAGAGGCCCTTTCTCGGTAGCATTACCTGTACCGTTTTTACGCTTAATCAAATGATCCATTGTTATGATCCCATCAGCTAAAAGTTGCATAAGCTGACCAACTAATGGATTTTTCGTATGTATCACCGATTTAAGAATAAAATGTTCAGTACCGTCAATTTCAATTGACTCGGCTTTTATCCAGAAAGTTTCCTTATGTTTCTCTAGTAAACGTTGACGTAAGATTGAACCTTTCCAAACAGCAACCTCACCATCAATATGATGTTTCTCTACCAATAAGTCTTTAGATTCTTGATATTCAAAACTTAAACCTTGAGAATTAATGGTTTTTGTACTAATGGAACAGTAAAGTTTTAAATCATCTTCACGCATATATCCATATTTGTCTACAATTGCACCGCTACTTTTTAGGGGACTAATATCCCAACTGGCTACTTGAGCAAAAATAGTAGATCTAGTTTTCTGTGCTTTTGCTTTTTCACGAGCAGATTTAAGCTCAATACCTTTATAGTCAGGGTTCTTAGACGAATTTGCTGAAATTCCTAAGGCATGTTCAATTGTCATGCCAATTGCAGTATCCCCAGATTTTACAGCTTTTAAGGGACCTAATTTAGCAATAGCTCTTAGTTTTTCTAATAGTTCAAATGCAACTTCATCTACTTGATAAACAAATTGATTTAGTAGTGTTAAATGAGTGTTTAAATCAATTTTGGAGATATTAAACACATATAAAAGTCCCTTAACCAAGACTAAAGCTAAAACATCGTTAGGCTGAACATGTTCTTTTAACTGATAAATCCAAATTCTTGGATCGCCCTTTTTAGTGTTAGGTCGATATAAGCTAACTTGAGTATCAATAATAGAAGTAGCTGTAATTAACTTGGCTGGTTGTAATATTTTTTCTCCTTGTTGCTGGAGACCATAATCATGGTAGTGGTTAAGCTTAAAATATTCTCGTAAAGGTGCTACAGCATCCATAATAGATTTTTTGATGCCTGTTGCAGTAATAATTAGATCACTATGATCTAGACCGAGTTTCGCTAAAATTTCGCGATTATGATGAATAAGATCTTCACCAATAATGGGATAAGTAACTTTTTGTGGTTTAGTTTTTGGCTTGATTGCTTTACGAGGTGTATTGTAAAAGATTAAAGTTTGCCAATCTGGATAATACTGTTCTACAGCAATAATATTTTGAGCTTCGTTTAGAGAAATATTTGAAGCTTTCTTTAGTTTTTTTGCATCATCTTTTAGACGAGCAATAGGGCGTTTAAGTTTAGGGTATGGGTTCTCACTCATTGAAATATCTCTTTATCGATGTACTTTTCAATGCTTATCCCGCAACTAAGCATTCAGTACATACCAAAAGACTGAATATTTCAATGAGATGACCAAAAGGGGTCTTTACAGAATTTGCGGGCTGTAGGCTTTACTCTGGGAAGCCTTTCTTGAATGTTTTCATAACTTAAAAGAAAGATCAACTTTAAAAAATAAGAAAAACGACAACTGTTGTCGTATGGCCCTGGACTTTTTATAAAATTCTAACTAAAATAGCTTGGCTTCTATTTAGAAGTGTTGTTGAAGGATTTTTCAGTTGAACCATATTGAGTTATTTGCAGGCTGTGGTGGATTGTCATTAGGACTAGAGTCTGTAGGCTTTAAATTAGTTATGGCAAATGAACTATCACCTATGGCAGCAGAAACATTCGCCTATAATTTTTTTAATGAAAATCTTGAAAAATCAAATAATAAAAAGAGTCAAGTTAAATGGTTAAGCAGTAAATTTAAAAATGAGGATATAAAATCTAGATTGAGAGAAGACCCTAGAACTTTTCCAGAGTTAAATGAAGGACAGTCAGATCTAGATGATTATGCAGATTTAAATGAGAAATTAATTGTAGGTAATATTGTCCAACTTAATCAATGGCTTGAAAACCATCCCTTTCAAGTTAATGATCTTAGTATGGCTTACGGTCAAAAAGGGGGACTTGATCTTGTTTCAGGTGGTCCCCCATGCCAAAGCTTTAGTATGGCGGGGTTAAGGCAATTTAGTAATAATCGGAATACCTTGCCTTGGGAATTCGCAAAATTTGTTCAAATGACGCAACCTAAAATTGCCTTGCTTGAGAACGTAACAGGAATCTTGAGAGCTTTTGATGTAGAAGGTAAGAAGTTCTATGCTTGGTTTGAAGTAGCTAAAGCATTCGCACAGATAAATTATATTCCTTTGTGCTTACATATTAATGCGAAATATGCTGGTGTTGCCCAGAACCGACCACGGTTTATCTTGGTTGGCATCAGACATGACATTTTTGACCAAGTTTATTCAGCTTTTAATGAGCACGAAAAAGAACTTTATTCTCAAGCAATAAGCTTTGTTGATAATTTAAAAAAAGGATTACAAGTCGAATATGGCACCTTATCTTATTTTGACGTTGAATATGATGAGCATTTAACATTATTCAAAAATACATTCTTGAATCCTTTGATCAAATATAAGGAAAGTGAATTTACTGTTAAAGATGCTATTGATGATCTGAGAAATAAAGGTTTAGAAAAGTCTAAATATATTGAATTAATTAATTCTACTTTAATGCCTAATAGTAAGGGTGACTCTGTTCTTCGGAATCATGATTTAAGAAACAATGGTATTCATGTTCAACGAAGATTTAGGATTTATCAAATCCTTCAAATGTTAGATAGTTCAACTAAAAAAGAAGCCCTTGATTTACTTAAAGGAAAAATAGATTCAGTTTCTGAGTCAACAGCTAAACATTTGTTGAATTATGATTACCTCATTGAGCCAAATACTTATGAGAAATTTAAATCAATTGACGGTTTGATAAGTTACTTTAATGAGCATCAAACTAAGAAACAAACTCAAAAGGCCTTAATAGCGAATCAGCCGGCGCCAGCAGCTTTATCTATTCCAGACGATGCTTGTCATTATCATCATGATGAGTTGAGAACTTTGACGGTTCGTGAAATGGCTCGTATACAGTCATTTCCTGACCACTTTGTATTTAGATCAAAAGTGACGACTGGTGGTCAAATGAGACAATTTGAAGTTCCTCAATATACGCAAGTAGGTAATGCTGTGCCACCGCTATTGGGGCAAGCATTAGGTCTCGTTATAAAAGCAATTTTAGATAAATATCAAAGTTCTAATTAGTATAGAAATTACATTTATAGGGAGATACACGTTTTTACGTTGATCCCTATAACTCATACAACATTTTGCTTATATACACATCTAAGCGATTAAAATAAAAACAAATAAACTGAAGTGGGTTACCTATGACTCATGATGAGTATTCTTCACCTCGCTCAAGAATCATGTCTAGTATTAAGAGCAAAAACACAAAACCTGAGCTGATAGTTCGTCAGAGATTACATGCATTAGGCTTTAGATATATCTTGCATGACAAAAGGTTGCCCGGAAAACCAGATATTGTTTTACCTCGTTATAAAGCAGTGATACAAATTCAAAGCTGCTTTTGGCATGGGCATGATTCATGCTATTTATTTAAATGGCCTAAAAGTAGATCTGAATTTTGGTATGAAAAGATAAATAAAAATATTGCTAGGGACCAAGCTAACCAGAAAAAACTATTAGAGTTGGGGTGGCGAGTTCTAATTTGGTGGGAGTGTAATATACGTAGTTCTCATGATTTTGAATTAGGTTTAATGAAAACGGTTGATTGGATTAAAGGCAATCAGTCGTATATGGAAATTAGATGAATTGTAGTAGGGAATATTCCTATTTTTTCTTATAATTCATATCATAATACTATTCTCGAGCGTAATGCTGGCGGACGCGGGTTCAACTCCCGCTATCTCACGAAATTCGATTCATAAGTTATGACTAAATAAAAAAGACTTTAAATTCGAAAATAAAGGATTTTTTGATATGTTGTCCAATTTTTCCCTAAGCTGTATGACTCATTTTTTGTGTTTTATGAGTAATTCTTGTGAAAATTTACCTAACAATTTTTAGTCTTGATAAAGAGTAAATAGATAAATGCGGAAAAGCGTAACTAAAAGAAAATGCTATCATCTTTCAAATGATAATTGGCTATCTCTGCTAACGACATTAAGGTAGCAAAAATATTGGAACGTACGTTATACCATTCATAGTTATTATAAGTCAGAGTCACTTGGTCCATACCCAGACATAAGTTTAATAAAAGAAAGGCAGCTTGCGCTTGAACTAAACACAAATATTGCTAATTAGTTTTGCATGAAGACATTAAACCGTAATTTGAAGAAGTGTCTGGGCGAGTAATTTGAGAATTAAAAAAAGACTGGGGTATTCAAATATATTAGTAATGTGCGAGCATCTTTGGATAAGCTTTAAAATATTCTTGCAACTAAACTTATTAATCAATTTAAGTTTCTTGAGGAAAGTTATTGATTGATTGAAAAATAAGCGTTTGATTTTATATTCTATCTAAAATTTTAAAAAATAAGATAAAAAGTTTATAATTAACTAATTTTATATACATTTCATTAGAAGCATATGGAAATTTTAGCTAGAAAAATAGGTACTCATGAAAGCTTTCCTAACGTTGGTTATGTTGAAGCACTATTTAAAATTGAAAACAATAAATTAACTAAATTTACAGAAAATGAAATAAATCGAAAAGTAGAGGTGAAACAGTATGGTGATGTTAATTCGAAGTTCTTAAAAGGGACTATTTTTAAGATTAGTATTAGTCCAGATATTAGCGATCGTGAAAATTTAAAATATCATGCAAATGGGCAAGATGTAGAGCGTTTTGAAAAAATTGTAGAAATAATAAAAGTAAAAAAATTACCAGATAGAAATGAAAAGAGAATAACTTTAGAAACGGATAATGTCCCAGGTACTAAAGTAATATTTTTAGTAGATGATCAATCTGAGTGTTATGGTCCATTAGAATGGGAAATGGATGATGTACGATCAAATACGATTTTATTGAAAAAAATTTCAACAGATATTGAGGATTATAGACTTCCTGAGGAGTTTGTAAATAAAATTGATTTGAAGGATTTGTTGAGTTTTTCCCTTTATGATAGTGAGTCTAATATTTTATTAGTTAATAAAATTTCAGATTTAAGTATATTTTTATATAATTTGAAGAATTATTTTGATTATTCATCTGATCAAGAAATAATAGGTTTTTTTACAAAAAAAATTAATACAAAGAATATGCCTATACAGGAAATAACGTTACAAAATTTGTCAAATTTAGTTAATAAAAATAATTATTCTAAAGAGTTAATTCAACAGAAAATTGATTTGCTTAAAAAAGTAAATACTAGTAATAATGAGAAATACAGTACTATTTATAATAGTATAGAAAGTTTTTTCTTAACAGAAAATGGATCGAAGTTAGTAGAGGATTATGTAAAGAATAATAGTAAAAATCTAGATAAAATAATTAATCTGGAATTGGAGCATGATATTGATGTACAGTTAAAAGAAAAAGAAGAAAAATTAAAATTACTTTCTGAGAAGTTAGAAGAAGCAAGAAAAAGTCTTGCAACACAAAAAACAATAAATTATTCTGAAGAGAACCCTAGTATTCCTGCAAATATTTTGGAACAATTAGAAGAGTTTAAAGAAAAAGTAAAATTAATTGATGACTATAAACGTTTAGGGTGGGAAAAGGACCAACTTGAAAAAGAAATTGCTAAATTAAATGCTTCACAAAAAAATATTGAAAAAGAAATAAATGTACTGGAAGCTACTAAAGATACTCAGGCTCAAGAAATTAATACATTAATTAGTAATGCAAAAATAAAAGCTCTAGAGTTTAAAATATTCTGGGATGAGTTTAGTAAAAAAAATATCAATATTGAAAATAGTAAAATAAATATTCAATGTGAAGTTAAAAAAGAAATTAATAAGTATTTAGATAATCTTCTTGAAGCTCAGCAGGTTGCTATAAATATATTACATCAGAGTATAGTAAATAGTAATTACCATATATCTAGAGTAATGTTAGCAAACTTATTGTTATGTACTCAACAAAATTTCATTACTTTTTTAGCAGGCCCCCCAGGTGTTGGAAAAACCTCATTAATAAAAAAAATATGTGAAAAACAAAATACTACATCAAGACTATTAAACGTTCCTGTTGGGAGAGGTTGGACAAGTCAAAGAGATTTAATAGGTTTCTATAATCCATTAAGTGAAGTTTTTCAACCATCTAATACTGGCGTTTTTAAATTTTTAAAAGCATTGTCTGAGGAATATACAGAGCAAAACCAACCGACAACATATATTTTACTTGATGAAGCTAATTTAAGTCCAATAGAACATTATTGGTCTAATTTTATGGGGCAATCTGATGATATTTTAAAAAATATTGATTTAAGTAATCAGATATTAAATATTCCAAGAAATTTAAGGTTTGTTGCGACTATTAATAATGATGAAACTACAGAAAAACTATCACCTCGTATTTTAAATAGAGCTGCAATCATTTATATCAATAATATGGAGAATGATATATATAATGTTGATTTTGATATGGAAGATTTATACCCAATAGGATACGCAGAACTTGAAAGTTTATTTGGTAGAAGCTTAAATTCTGTTCTAACAAAACAAGAAGAAGAGATATTTAAAAAAATCATTAGTATTCTTGAGGTAAAAAAACAAGAATATGGTAAATCTATTATGATTAGTTATCGAAAGAAAGAAGCAATCAAGCAATATTGTCACAAAGGACGTGGCTTATTAGAAATGTATACAGATAATCCTTTAACTGCTTTGGACTTGGCTGTTAAGCAACATATTCTTCCTTTAATTTCAGGTTATGGGTACGGATTACAAAAAAGACTAACAGATTTAGCAGATTTATTTGATCAAGTAGACTTGATCTATTCAAACGAACATCTAAAAGAAATGATCGAACACGGTAATTTAGAAATGAATTGCTATGATTTTTTTAGTATTTGAGTAAATTATGTCTAGACTTTATTTATTAAAAAGTGGCAAGCGAAGATTACTAAATGAGGTAGGTGGATCTTCGATTGAAATACATGAATTGGACAAGATTCAATTTGAGATTCAATGTCAAGATTCAGCACCTGAACTTTACATTGAGGACTATAAGGTTAGTTTAAGAAAAGTTGGTAATGTCTTTGTATCTGAAGAGTATCAATTTTTCAGAGAAAGCTTTGGGGAAAGTCTGATTAGACTTTATGCTGAAGGAAAATATAACGAATATTTAGCTAACGTATTGGCACAAAAAGTCACATGTGATAAAGCGATAGAAATTATTGAGTTTTTATATGAAAGAAATCCCAATCTGTTAAAAGTAGATTTTTCAAGGACTACTATTGAAAAAACCTTAGTTAGTAGCAACGAAGTTAATTTTGAAAGTTTTATTGACTTTAGTCAAAACTTTATTAATTTATTAAATAAAAATAGACATACACTGAAAACATTAATCAAAAGCAAAGTATCAAAAAAAGTAAATGATGTAGGTGGTGTTATTAATCCTGAGGATGTTATCTCAAATTTGGATCGATTATATCCAGATCAAACTTCTTCTGATGCTATAATAAATAATAATTTTTATTCTACTAAAGATATAAAAGGTGAAAGTCTTCATAATTTCTACGATTTTTATGAAAACAGAGCCATACTTTCGGGCTTAATTTATACTAAGAATCAGTTGTATAGAATTAAAGAATTCTTATCTGGTGCGGGGATGGAAAATTCTGTAAGTTTTGATAAGGAATATGCTAGTTTTAAAGAGGGTAACTATAATTTTTCAAAAATTATTCTTCAGGTTACCTCTGATGGCTTATTAAAAAGAATTAATTTGATAGTTAATGATTTAGATATTTATATAAATTTTTTTAAATTAAAATTAAATGTTAATTATATTAGGCCAATTTATCCATTAATTACAAATTTTGTTAAAAATTCTAAATTTTATAAAGATATATTTTTTGAAATAAAATGTTTATATGAGTGTGGTGTTTTTGGCTTTAATGATGTAGTTTCTAAAATAAAAATTAGATCTATGTCTAAGATATATGAGTTTTTTTGTTTTTATAAATTAGAAGATGTTTTTATAAATTTAGGTTTTAACATGGTAGGGCAAGATATATTACATAATCTTCCTACAAAAACAACTTTTGATAATGAATTAATAAAAATAGAAATTCATTATGAGCCAAAAATACCCTATATTGATGATGCTTCTAATTCAGGGTTAGTTAGGTTGACTTATGGGGGGAAATTCAATTTTTATAATCCAGATTATGTAGTAAGTATTAAAAATAAGATAATTAATAAAGAATCTTATTATATATTTGATGCGAAATTTAGATCATATCAAAGTTTAGTGAGATATGAAGAGCTCGATAAATTGAAATCTAAATATTTTAATGACGTTAACTATCTTGATATTTATAAGAAGACAATTTCAAATAAAGAAATTTTTGGTGTCTTTTTAATTTATCCTGGTGATAATGAAATAGTATTATCACAGGGGAAAATATTTGGTGATTATATAACCTTGCCTATGTTTAATGGAATTCCATTGCAAAATGATTTTGATATTAGTTATATTGAAAGCTTGATTAAATATACAACTTAATTTTCAATTGTTAGTACTTTAATTTTTCTTAAATGGGAACCCATGAATTATTTTTTAAAATAGTATTTATATTGGTGATTAAGGAGTTATCTTATTTAAAACAACCAAAAAATTAGCATTTTATGTGTTTGGTGTAAGTTATAAAATAATTTAAATATCTGTTTGAAAATTTAGTATTACTAATATAATATTTTTGGATTAAGCGATTTTAAATAGAATCAAGAAGTTACTTAGATTTTAAATTTGTGTTAAGAGAATTATTTAAAATATAAGTTGATAAGTTATTTTGATTTGTTGTGAATAATGTTTTTAACTAAACAAAATAAAAAAATCTATAAGTGAACTTAGTAATTACTTGATCTAATGATATATTGCGTATCACAAAGTAAGTAAGAGCTCTGCTGAGCTCTTTTTTATTTAATTAGATATGGGTTCTTCAAGAGTGGATCTTTCAATCGCTTCACCTTCTAATAGATATAACTCATTAACTAAAAGAAACTCTCTAAACATTTGAGCATAGTTTTCAGTTGACTCTCGATGTGCTCTAGCATTACGAAAGGCCATGTAAGTGCCTGTAAATAAATTAGTTCTACCTTTTATCTCTCCACTATCTGGCACTTCCCAAGTTAATAAAGCATTATCACCCTGAAAAGCTTGAGAAAATAATTTACTGCTATGTTCTGTTAAGTCAGTACGATCTCTAATAATATCTTCTAGACGTTTATAAGCTTTTAAAAGAGCTGAGTCAGGATCGTGCTTAAAAAGTAGAGCAAGATCAAAAATTCTATCATCTAAAATTGAATAAGGTAGTTCCAGAGGATAGTAGCGTTTAGACTTATGAGTTTCAGAAACTTCTTTTGTAAAAGGATAGATATAATCGTGTAGTCTGATTGGGCGGATAATTTCTTGTTTAAATAGAAGTTCAATCTCTGAGTCATTCAAAGTTGAATTATTTGCCCTTCTTAAAATTTTTGAACTTACCAATATTTCTTCAGTTTCTATTTGATGTCTTTTTAATAATGTTAGTGCTGTTGCTAAGCCTCTAGGGCCTTCACCCATATATCCTGAGGTAAAACCTGAGCGTATTACAAAAAAGCTCTCATTTTCGTCTTTAATAATAAAGGCATGAGTCTGCTCATTGGTAAGAAGCAAAGCATAGGTTAAATCTGAATGAGTTTGAATTAAATTACAAAGACTCATTAGACAAGTTTGAGTTATTCCCTGATTTCCCCAATACTCTACGTGATAATAATTTTCAGTTTTAAACATTTGAATAATTAGTAGTTGTTAAATGTAGAATGAATAATGAAATATAATTTATTAAAAATCTATAGCTTATGGAAAATATGAGTTCACTGTAATTTCTTAATCTTAATTTATTTAGAACTATTCCCCCAAGGCCCCCGTGCCACAACAGAACTTTAATTTTTTGCGCTGATTTAAAGTAATCCACTATTGCGACACAGAGATAAGGGAGCTAAGCCAAACGCTTAGCCCATGTCTTCTTTATCGCACCGCCGCATCACACTAAAAAAAGTAGGGGCAAAGTCCTGTGGGAGAGCAGGACTTTGCAAACTGACATGTTCTAGACGTTGCATAAGCTTATGCGAATACACTTGTTCAAGCCGTTGGTAAATACAGTCGCAACAGGCTTGGGTGTGTCCACCAGACAGGCAAATTTCTTCAAAATCCTGCTGAGTGTGAATGTCGCAACCAGAAACACCGTAATCGCCTATTAAAAGGCTTAAAGCCAAAATAGGTTTATAAAGTTTCATATTATTCTCGTGATAATTTTCACTAAGTTATTAATAAAAAATAAGCCGCATATATTTAAAGTTTTAAAATCATTTTTTTAGGATGTAATTAATCCGCCTATAAAATAAGGAAAATAAAATGATTAAAATTTTAAAATAAAAATAATTTATAAATTTAAAAAATTAGATAATAGAAAACCAAAATTTTAAATAAATAAAAAGTTTATAGGGGAGAGGGGGTAAGTTTATATAGTGGCATGGTCAACTCCTTAAAATTTATGGAGCTCTACCACCAAAGATCACCGTCAATTGATTATGGTGGTAGAACGAAAAGGGGTTAGCAGACTGGGATCCATGGAACCAGCACGCGCAAGCGCGTCCCCCTCTCGTCCTACCGCAAAGAAAAGGGACGCAAGGGTCTAACGACTTATAGAAGAACTATAACCCGCCGTGGATCTACGGTCTGCTAAAACCGACTGGCAATGTAGGCCAGCGAGACAATAATAATCATAAGTTTTTAAACGGTCAATTCAATTTAAATAAAATATTATAAAAATTTTAATTATTAAAAAATAATAATTGATTTAATTCATTTGTTTTTATTTTAGTGATTAAAATGGGTTTGAATTATTATAAAAAACTTAATAAATTATATATTGTTATATTTTGTTTTGTAATTTAAGATTAAGTGAAGATAGTTTTTAAAATTAAATTATTAAAATTATCTAAATACGATCTTAACAATAATTAAAATATGGGGAGATAGCGATGACTATTTCTAGTAACGGAAAACTATTAATTCGTGTACCTAACGAGCATTTCGAAGAAATTAAAAATGTTCAGTTTAGTTATTCAATTTTCACCGAAAATTTAAAGCAACCTACCGATGGTTTGACTGGTTTAACAGGGGTTACAGAACCTCTGTTCCCAGATGAAGCAAACAATACCATGCTTAAGGGCGCATTAGATTTTACGAAAAAAAGCACTTGGCTATTACATTCACCTACACAAAGAATTGCAACTCATCCATGGGATAAAGCTCATCAAATATATCAACAATATCAAGATGCTAAGTTAGCGGGCGATTTGTCAGATCAGGTCTATATTGAGCCAGATTTAGAACATTTCATAAGTGTTAAAGAAAATGATGATACTCAAAGAAAATCATTAACTGTAGATGGAAAATCGACAGAGAATTATCCGGTAGAACCATTAAATACTCACTATCCACCCACCATGTCAAATTTAAGTAGCTTAGATTGGTATATTAAAAGAGATAACTTTGATAAAGCTTGGGCAGCAGGTTATTTGGGGCAGGGAATACGGATTGCCCATGTTGACACAGGCTATTCAGATCAGCATCAAACAAAACCATTGAATCTATTACCAGAACAAGGCTGGAACTATTATGACAATAATGCCGATACGGTAGATCCGGGCAATCATTTAAATGCAGGCCATGGACCTGCGACATTAGCAATATTGGCTGGTAATAAAATAACCTTGAATATTAAGGATAACCCGTCTTTAACTTATAGTGGTTATATTGGTGGTGCGCCAGAAGCATCTGTTGTGCCTATTCGTATTGGTGGCGTAGGCGGTTCGGTTGCACATATTTATAGCTCTAATCTTGCTCAAGGTCTAAAGCATGCTTTGGGTACTTACAATACTGCAAACGGTCAATACTGCCCGCCATGTAATGTTGTCACTTTAAGTCATGGGGGGCTGCCAACAGCAAGTTGGGCCGATGTCACAAACCAATTATATGACCAAGGTATTGTTTTAGTCGCTGCATCGGGTGACAGCTATAATGCTGTAGTCATAGATATCGCAACACATTTTACGGTTTATCCTTCTGCTTTTTGGCGTGTGATTACGGCAACAGGAGTGACCTATGACAACAAACCATATATCACTAATGATGCTGGTGTTATGCAAGGCTCTTGGGGGCCAGATGCGGTCATGAAAAAAGCAGTTGCTGCCTCTACACCGAATGTCCCTTGGATGAAGTTAGGAAGTACTAATGGCTGGGCTTTAGATGGGGGAGGTACATCGGCAAGTACGCCTCAAATTGCTGCCGCTTGCGCGCTTTGGCTCCAAAAAAATAAAGCTGCGCTTGCTGCACTAGAAGGATGGCAAAAAGTAGAAGCTTGTCGTTTTGCTTTGTTTGATAGTGTCGCAAATAAAAATCTTAATTTAAAACAAATAGGCTTGGGTACTTTAGATGTAAATGCCATGCTCGGTATGGATATCAATCAAATTGTTGCAAAAGTAACCGATCCAAAATTTGAAAAAATAGGACCAGATAAAGTCTCTTTTCCGTTCTGGCGTTTACTGTTTGGCTTAGCTCCTCCACAATCGGGACGCGAGGAAATGTATGAGGTTGAAGCACACCAATTACTTTATCGGTCAAAGAATATCGCGCTACAAAAAGCGTATGAGCAATATAGTGAAGCCAAAGATTTAAATGAATTGAGTCCGCAGCTTGTCCAAGACTTGAGAGAGCAATTTTTACAAGAGCCAGACATGTCGATGGCTCTAAAAAGTTATTTAGAAGCTAATTTAAATACTTAAATGATTTAATGATAAATAACCAAACCAAAGCGTAAAAGTGTCAACATAACGGTATTTAAAACTTTATGGTTGGTACTTTTACGCTTTATTGAGAACATAATTTTCAAAAAAGCCTTATATTTTTCGGGTTTTATAAATCAATCTAGATGAGTATTGATGCTAAGTCGTTAGCCAACTCTTAAAACGTATAACGATAATTAATAAAAACTCGGTGCTGGTCCCAATCTTTCCGAGACATTCCATTTATTTTTTCACCTAGGTTTGCATTTTCAAACTTTGACTCATAATGCAAAAATGAATAACGCACATCTAAGTTTTTCACCCACGGCAGGGCATAACTCACCGTAAAGTCAAAGTAACGCTCTTTACCCTCAATATCACTGCTAATGTTACTTTGGTGAGCGCCAAAGCCATAAATATACTTCGCTTCGGTTTTTAAACCTTTCACATAGTCTTTCCAGTTATATTTCAAGCGCAGGGCAATTGCGGTTTCATCATTATTGGTAAAGTCGGGGCCAATGGTCGCAGAAGTCGGAAACGGGTTGGTGCCGTGGTCTTGCGTTAAAACCGAGTTGCGGTCGGAGTGCACAGCAAAGTTATCTTCAATCCAAAAGCCATCAAATTTTGAAACGGCAATGCCACCTTCAATATTATTCTTGGCTACATTTACATCGACAAAATAACCATTGCCACGATTGTTAATGTCTTGGCCTTTTACACAGTCCAGCTCGGTTTCGGCACCACATTTAAACAGCTTGCCATCATCACGTGAGAAAAAAGCACCTGTGTTAAATGTCCACATAAGGCCATGCAAAGGCAATTTATATTGCGCAATCGCCCCGGACTTTTTTAAATAATCTTTACTATTTAAATATTCGGCATTTACGCTCCAGTTTTTGTATTGATACTTGGCACCCAGTAAACCGACATAATCAATCCGCTCGTCATTCTCAGTCACAAACTTTTCAAAAGAGTCCATGCTGCGCGGTTTCCAGCGGTCATAATAAGCGATGTAAGTCTGTAGCTGATCATTCAATTGAAACTGACCACTCGCACCCGAAAAAGTGTCGGGCACCGCGCGGTTATTGGTGCTTTTAAGCAAGAGAGAGTCTTGCAACTGGCGACCTAATTTAATTTCGCCTTTGTCGCCCAGTTTTGCTTTGATGTAGAGCTGCCCAAAAGTTGCAAAGTTTTGATCAAGTTTGCCGTTATTTTCAACCTCTAAAAGTTGAGCGCTAGGCTTGCCAGAGTCAAATAACTTGGTGACTGCATAGAGTGAGCCATCCACCCCAAGCCAGTCCCACAAGTAAGGTGACTGATAATTTAACTCAAGCCCTAACGCGCTTTGTTCATATTCACTCGACGAAGGTGAAGGGTTTGTAAGCGTGGGGTGGGCAGTGCCTTCATCGTTCCAGTAACGGGTGTTAAGTTTTAATTCTAACTTGCCAAATTCTTGAGGAAGCTCTGCATAAGCGTTGCTTACGCTGCCTAAACCAATACAGCCCCATAGCAAATATTTATTCATTTTAAATTCCTTTTTTAAGCATGAATAAGCCCTTTGCCTAACGCTGAGGTTAGGCAAGCTTTTTATGAAATGGATGAATTAAGGAGAGAGTTTTTCGAGCACTTGGCCTTTGGTTTCAATGGCAAACAAGAAGGTCACTAGGCCACCAATGAGTGCCACAACGGCAAGCACACTAAACACATATTGAATGCCGTAACCACCAACCACGAGACCCACCATCACAGGCCCAATTGCAGAGCCAGCACGTAACCAAGCGGTACTAAAACCAATGCCCATCGCACGTAGGCGAGTAGGGTAAAGTTCGGCAGCGTAAAGATATAAAGAGAATGAAATCGTTTGCAAAATGGCATAGCTAATCGTTGCGAAAATTACAACTTCCATCGCCGATTTTGCGCCTAAAACCGAGAGACTCATGAGTGGAATAATCGCCAAGAAAAACGCTGCACTATACCAAAGACGGCGACCGACTTTATCAATCATTAACGCACAGATAATAGAGGCAATCACACCCACGCCCGAGGTAATCCAGCCATAACCTAAACTGGTTTGAAGCGACAGACCAAAGTGTTGTTTGTAAAGAGATGGCAGCCAAGTCACCATGGCATTGTTCACCATATACACGCAAAACCACATGCCCCACAGGGTAAAGGTACGTTTGCGGTAGATGCCACGGAACAGCTCGCGCCAGTCGGTTTTTGCCATGCCTTGCGGGTTAATTTCTTTAACCACAGGTTCAGGTAAAGTTTTACCGCTTTTGATGGCACCCTCTTCAAAGCTTTTAACCACTTGATCGGCTTCTTTAAAACGACCTTTTGAAGCAAGCCAGCGTGGTGACTCAGGCAAGAAAAACCGTAAAGGAATGACCAGTAAAGATGGAATTAGGCCCACAATAAACATGACTTTCCAGCCGTAAATTGGCATCAGGAAAAATGCTGCCATGCCTGCAAACATAAGACCAAGTGGAAATAAAACTTCATAGAGCAAGAAAAACTTACCGCGCTTTTCTGCACCAATAAACTCGTTAATATAGGCGCTCGCAACAGGCACTTCGCCACCTGTTCCCACACCTTGTAAGAAACGGAAAATTAACAGCGACATTCCGCTCCACGCAAATAGACAAGAAATATCCATTGCCACAAACAGTAAAATGGTAAAAGACAGCACTTTTAAACGACCGACTTTTTCGGCAAGAGAACCAAAAAAGATTGCACCGACCAGTTGCCCGACATAGCCCGCGGCAATAATTGCACCGACATAGGCAGGCGTCAGGTGCCATTCGGTAATCAGTTGGGGTAAAGCAAAAGCAATCGCAAGAACAGTATAAGCGTCAAAAAAGGTCGCGATCCCAATGGTAATTCGCATAAATTGCAGTCGACCAGTGACGGGTAGTCGTTCGAGTCTTGCAATAATTTCCGCATTTTTTTGATGATGACTAATTTGTTCTACATCCGCTAGATTTGTCATCTTATATCTCCTTATCACTACATTCCTCGTAGTTTTGTTGTTCTATTTCGCACTACCTGTTCACCACAGTTTGCATGCTTTTTATTATTGTTTTTAAGAGACATGCCCGATGTTTGGCCTCAGGCAGCGTACAGGAAAAAAAGGCTAGCGTACATGCTAGCCCGAATAGAATTTAAGCAACGGCTTGGGTTAAATCGACCTTGCCAATGCCGGCTTGACGCATTGCATCATGAATTTCTTGCTCAGCACCATCTGCCAGTGGAAGCAGTGGCGAACGCACAGTGGCATGGTCCAAAATTCCGCGAGCAACCAGTGCATGTTTTAGCGCGACTGTGCCTTCCATGTGTGAACCACGGTGATAAACATTGCGAGTCACTGGTAATAATTGGTCGTGAATCGCACGAGCTTTAGCATAATCTTTGGCTTTACCTGCTTTAATCATTTCAATTAACAGTTCAGGGGCAATGTTGCCATAGCCAACCAAAGCACCGTCTACATCAAACATGGTGTGAAGCAAATATTCATCGTGGCACGTCAATACCTGTAAGTCGGGACGTTCACGACGAATAATCGGAATTTCGACATCCCAACGGCGCATATTACGCACACCATTTTTCATGGCAAATACACCTGGCTGTGCAGAAATATCGAGTAGGGTGTCTAGGTCGTAAGTGGCTTTCGTTGCATCTGGATATTGGAATAAAATAGATGGCAAACCACTTTCTTCATAAATTGCTTTATAGCGGTCTTGCGGTGCGCCTTTTTGATAGCCAAAACGCAACCAGCCATGTGAAGGGTAAATCAAACCTGCCGAAGCACCTGCGCTGACTGCACGTTTTGCTTCTTCTGCTGCAACCGAAGTACCTTCAAGTGTAATCCCTGCGATTACCGGAATTTTGTCATCTACCGATTTAACAAAGCTTTCGATGACCTGCATTTGTTCTTTTTGCGACAAGAATGTTCCTTCACCTGCATGCCCAAGAACAACCAAGCCTTTCACACCATCAATACTACCTAACCATGAACCTAAACGTTGAATTGCATCATGGTCTACTTGTCCATCACGGGTAAAAGGAGTCACAGGTGCTGGGGTTAATCCACGTAAATCTAAACTCATAATCGTACTTCCTATACAGTGTAATTAAATATTCTCTGGTTCTTAATCTGACTTAAATCGTGTTGTAGAGAACATGATTGGAGTATAGAAATATGTGAGCTATGTAGGAATTACCAATTCTTGAATTTCAGTTATACTGAAAATGTATGGCTCAAAATGCTGCCTATTTACGATTTAGGAAGAATCGATGAATTATGAATTATGGAAAATATTTTTAGACGCGGTAGAACTCGGTAGCTTAAGCAAAGTCGCGATGCTGCATAACACCAACCAACCGCAAATCAGTCGGCAAATGAATGAGCTTGAAGCGCAATGTGGTGGACGTTTGTTTAACCGAACTGGACGCGGTGTCGAGCTGACCGATTTAGGCCAGCATTTACTTCCTAAAATTCGTTCATGGCTAAACGTAACCGACCAACTGAATAATGAAATTTTGCACTCGACCGATACTCCAATTGGTACGGTGCGCATAGCCAGTTTGCCGTCTACTGCACATCCCTTGTTATCGACTCTGTATAAAGTGCTTCAACAAAAATATCCCTTAATTAAACTGTCGGTGCGTGAAGGGCAAGGGGTGCATTTAGAAAAATGGCTGGAAGATGGCAGCGTCGATTTAGCTATACTCTATCGCTTTAACCCAACGCCTAAACAGGGTGATGTTTACCTTACCCAAGCCGATACTTATTTGGTCGGCTGTGAAGGAGATACGCTCACTCAAGCCAATGAAGTCGACTTTAAAGAGGTAAGTGATTTACCGCTGGTCACGTTTTGCAGGCCAAGTAACTGGCGCAATTTTTTAGACCACATGGCTTATGAAAATGGGGTAGAGCTGAACATTGTTTTTGAGGCTGACTCGATTAGTTTACAAACCCATTTGGTTTCCGAATCTCGCATGTATACCATGTTGGGGCCGCAAGCGTTAAAGAAGGCCAGCCAATACACCTCAATTCAAGCCGCAAAAATTATTAACCCCGCACTCAAGCGCTATATTTCTTTGTCTATTTCTAAACATGGCTATTTAACGCCTGCGTGTAAGGCAGTAATGGAAGAAATTAGGGATTTGGCTGATTTGCTTTAATGCACTGGTAAAGTTAAGAACGGCACTGTTGCATCGTTCGAAGCATGGTTTTTACAAAATCACGCGGCAATTCTGGGCTTTGTAGACTTAACTTTCTAAGCTTATGCATGAGTTTTGGGGAATATTGGCGTTCTAAACGGTGATAAATACACAAACAGGTCGCGCGGCTATAAATTTTGAGTAAAAATCACAGTTTCATCATAGTCGGAGCGGTTTTAGAGGTCAAATTGATTTGATGATAAAATCGTTAAAAGAAATACTCCAAGTATGTTTTAGAAATGAATAAATATTATTAAGTAAAAATTTAATAATATTTTATTTTTAATTAATAATAAGAAAATTGCGGAATAATTATTCAATTTAGCGAAGTAATTCATTTTAAGATAACTTTTTAATAAAATATTACTATATTTATTTGATTGGTTTTATTGTAGTTTGTTGAGAATAAATATATTTCGTTGTTTGAGGTTATTATGTCTATTTGTTAATATAAATAGGTTGATTTGTGGTTAAAATAACAATGTTAAATAATATATTTGATTTCTTAGATAAAATTGGTTTCGCTTCACAAAAACGGGCATTACATATTTATTTTGCTCATCCCGAAATAAATAATCAGGTTTTTTTACAACGTATTGATGGCTTTCATGCAATTAATGAAGGTCTCTCTGCTGAGCTGATTTGTTTATCAACAAATCCTTATATTTCGTTAAAACAATTTATAGGTTGTCAGGTTGCAGTAGAACAAGTAACAGATTCGGGTAAATTATTTAGAACGACAGGAATTATTACAGGGGCGAGTCAAGGGCAAAGCGATGGCGCTCTTTGCTTATATAAACTGAATATGCAAGATGCGACCAGTTTATGGCACAAACGACGTAATAGTCGGGTGTTTATGAACAAAAGTGTGGTAGAAATTATTGAGATTATTTTTAAAGAATGGCAAAACAAAAGCCCCTTATTTGCCGCAAGTTTACAAATAGATAGCAGTGGTTTAACCAAGAATTATGATGTTCGACCTTTTTCTATGCAGTCAAATGAAAGTGATTATGCATATTTAACCCGTCTCATGCGGGAAGAGGGCATCAACTGGTTAATTGATGAAACAGAGACTATAGTCTTGAGCAATAGCCAGACGATTGAGCCTCAAAAATTACGCCTTATTGATCATAATCATGAATATAAAATCTTAGAGCGTCGGGCTATTCGCTACCATAGAAGTCATGCAACTGAACAAAATGACAGTATTACCAGTTTTATTACGCAAAGACAGTTGCAACACACTGCAATCCATCTTCAACGTTGGCAAGCGGATAATTTAAGTCAAGAAGATGCAAGTGGCAGTGTTTTAAGCGCACATCAGCATAGTTCACAGCGAGATAATGAAAGTTTAAGTCTTGAACAGGCATGGACCATTACACCTGCTTGGATTGCGGACCTAAATGGAGAAGATCAGGCAACTACTTCAAGTAACAGTCAGATTGAAAAATTAAATAAACAATTAAATCAATATCAAGCTTTGCAGGCAAAGTATTTTATTGCTCAAAGTAGTGTACGAGATGCTCAAGTTGGTTATTGGTTTCAGTTAAATGAACATCCTGAGCTTGAAAAAAATCATGAAATTTCTGATAAAGAGTTTTTGATTTTAAGTAAGCGGTTTTATAACCAGAATAACCTGCCTAAAGATATACGGGATCAAGTTGAGCAACTATTAAGTTTGAGCCATTGGCAAGTCAGCCATGATAGAGCGCAAGAAAGACAAGCCAACGAATTAGTAGTTGTTCGTCGTTATATTGATATTGTTCCAGAATTTGACCCATTAATACATCGTCCCTCGGCCCATGTGCAACGAGCCAAAGTAGTGGGTTTAGATGGAGAAGAAATTCATGTAGATGAATGGGGCCGTATCAAGGTTCGTTTTTTATTCACCCGTACCGATGATCACCAACATGATGGAGGTGCAGGAAGTAATGACAATGATACAGATTCTGCTTGGGTGGATGTACTAACGCCATGGGCAGGGGAAGGATACGGTGCCCGCTTTTTGCCAAGGGTGGGTGAAATCGTTGTAATAGATTTTTTTGATGGAAATATTGACCGTCCATTTGTTACAGGGCGAATTCATGAAGGGCAACGGTCACCCACCAAATTTGATATTAAAGGTCAGCTACCCGATACCAAAAAGTTAAGTGGTATTCGCTCTAAAGAGGTAGGCGGGTCTGGATTTAACCAACTTCGTTTTGATGATACGACTGGGCAAATTAGTACCCAACTCCACAGTAGTCATGGGGCGAGTCAGTTAAATTTAGGTAACTTAAGTCATCCTAAAGAGCAGGCTGAGAGTGATGGAAGAGGTCAAGGGTTTGAACTCAGAACTGATCAATGGGGAGCTGTACGCGCAGGTGACGGTTTACTGATTTCAACATATAAACAAAAAAATGCAGCTCACGATGCGCTTAATCTAGAGCAGACGATTGCTGATTTAAAAACACATAAAGAATGGAATACAGTTCTAGAAGATAATGTAAAAGAACATAAAGTCATGGCACTAGATGCTTTAGCGACATTGACAAAAAGTATTGAGGCTTTAGAGGCAGCAGGTAAAGAGGCTGAAGTTCAAACGTTAAAAGAAGCGATTATTATTCTAACGAGTCCAGCAGATATTACTTTAAACTCATCTAAAAATATTCTTATTCAAAGTCAGTCAAATACCCATATTTCAGCTAAAGAGAATATTAATTTGATGAGTGATCAAAATACGGTTTTAGCAAGTCAAAAGAAATTAAGTCTTTTTTCTTATGAAGACCTTATGCAAATTATTAGTGCCAAAGGAAAGTTAGAAATACAAACTCATGAAAAATCAATTGAAATGATTGCGAATGAGGTTGTTAAAATTTTGTCTGTTAAATCCAATATTGAACTTACTTCGCCAGAAGAAATTACTTTAACTGCTAAAGAATCCCAAATCAAAATTAATGGAAGTGGTGTATTTATTACCACCTCTGGAAAATTTGAAGTTAAAGCAGGTCAGCATGTCTTTTTGAGTGGTGCAAAGGCTGACTTACCAAAACTAACGTGGTCATTTAAAGAAAAAACGGCGAGTTGTATGAAGAATGCGAGTGAATCACATGAAGCCTTCGTTGGTTTTGAGGGATAATCATGGAAATTTGCACTCAATCGCCAGATTTTTTGGACAATATATTTGTACCTACAGAAGAGGTTGATGAAAGCTTTTATTATTTTTTAATCGATAGTAGTTCTTTTTCAGGTGTGGATAGCTTTTGTAAGGATTTTCCATTTGATGGTGGGCAGAAAATAAACCTCTACTCAGATTTTTCTGAAAATCTACAAGAAAATGGAGCACTACTTTATTCTTTTACTCACGAAGAATGTATTAAAAATATCGAACTAATTAAAAACATTAGAGACCAAGGTGGGCTAAATTTCTTCAATTCTTATTTTGAAATTGAACAAATTAAAGAACATCTTGAAGAACTGATGGAAATTAGGCAACCTAATGGAAAAAGTGCTTTATTTCGATTTCAAGACAATTTTGCTTTTCATGCAACGGTAAGTGTATTAAATGAATTGAAATGGAGAAAAATATTATCATTTAAAATTAATTATTGGATTTGGCAAAATATTGATAATACTTTTCATCGTTTAGATAATTTTCCAACCAATCGCTCCATTCTTACTACATTAAGTTTTTCAGAAGATGAGTTTAAAGAGATCAATATTAACCTTAAGCCAATGCGATTAATGCCTCTATTGAAAGAATATGATGAAAATTTAAAAGAATTACCTTTTTATCAGCTCTATGAAATAGCAATAAACTTGCTTAAAGAAGCTAAAAAACAACGGTTGATCAGTTTTGAAGATGAAATTTTATTTAGTACTTTATATCACAAATTTGGTGAGTTCTTTCTTGTTGAAGGGCCCTTTAAAAAAGCTTTAATCAAAACTCAAATGACAACAATGAGTTTTCAAAAAACGACAGACGAAATTGATTTAGAAGAGCTAGATGATTGGTATAAAAAATATCAAAAAATTCAAGTCTAAATATATTTATTGCAGAGATATTACATTGATAAAAGCTCTAAAAATATTATTTTGTACAGTAGCATTACCCTTGAGGGTTGCATGTCAAGCTGAAAAAGCTAAGAAAATTACTTTAAGCTCTCCAACAATATGGAGCAATATCCCTGAAAATGAATCAGTTCGAATAAAGTATCCAGATTAAATATGACAAAGTGGAATGAAATAATGAAGAATATTTTTAAAGTAATACTGTGCGCAGCCATACTCCCGCTCATGGTTGCCTGTCAGGCCGAAACGGTCGATTTAACATTTATGGTTTATAACTATAGTACCTATGGCATGGCAGATATTTCTGTAAATGGTCGAGGAAACACTAATTCTGGAGCAGCAGAGCGGTTGGGCAGTGTAGGAGGTTCAGGAACAGCTTGTTGTGTTCATTTAGTGGCAAACAGTAATACTGCCGATGTAAGCTTTTATACGGATATGGGGGATGGCTATAAACAGTACCATATTAAAGTTCCTGTAGAAAACCTCAAAGATACTCCGCGTTCATATGCAGTTTTACATTATTTCCCAAATAATACTGGGGTCATAGAAGTGACTATGCGTTGGCCAAGTTTTAGAAAAGATTTATTTGATAAAGCACTTGGGGATAAAGCAAAAAAAGTGACTTTAAGTTCACCTCAGATGTGGAACAAGATTCCTGAGAATGAAGCAGCCCGTATCCAATTTCCTGATTAAAAAATTTTAAAATATCAAGACAACGACTATGACTCAAGCAATACAAAATGAAACTCGTTCTGTTAGAGATATGCTTATAGCAGCTAAAGTTTTAGCAAAAGATGGTAAGGCTACAGAAAGCCCTTGCAAAACTTGTCGTGTACCAGTTTGGGTTAGTTTCTTTTTTGATGGTACAGGAAATAATAAAGATGCTGATGCAGCGACTTTAAACCAGACTAATGTAGTCGCTCTTTTTGAAGCACATAAACAAGAACCAGAAAAAGGAATACAAAAATTTTATTATGAAGGTTTAGGTACACAGTATAAGTTTGATAAATATTCAGTAGTGGACACAGCAAAAATTAGTGCTGCTGCACGGAGCTTAAATGGAAGAAAAATTGATATTACTGATGCTGAGTGGCGTAAACAAGGTTACAGTGAAAGTGGAAAGGGTATACAAGGAGCTTTGGGCCTAGGTGTTGCATTAGGTATACAACAACGCTTACAGAAAGCTATTTTTGAGTTAGTCGATTATTTAGAAAGAATTTATCAAAAAAATGGTATTACTGAAATTAATCTTTCTGCTTTTGGGTTCTCACGTGGTGCAACAGAAGCTCGTATTTTTATGAACTGGTTACAGCATGCACCAAATGTGACTAGCCAAGGTGCAGGAAGTGGTAAAAAATTGTTTTATCGAGGTAAACCTATAAAAATAAAGTTTTTAGGTATTTTTGACACAGTAGAGTCAATTGGTAATGCTGGGCAAAATAAAAATCCTGAGTTATATAGAACACGCATAGAAGACTATATAGAGCATAGTATGCACTTGGTTGCATCTCTTGAAATGCGACAGTCTTTTCCTTTAACACCCACAGGTAAACCTACGGCAACTACTGTAAAAGGCCTTGTTCATGACCAAAAGGTTTACCCAGGTGTACATTCTAATGTCGGGGGAGGTTATATGCCTATGGAACAGGCACGTATTTTAGGACTATGCCGTATTACTTTACATGCTATGTATAACCGTGCCTGTGCTTATGGATTAAAATTTTTTACACTTAAGGAAATGAATACTTTAATTGATAAAAAATCTTCATATAAGAAATTTTATACTTTTGATTCCAAATGGCAGCAAGATTTAAATAATTTTATGGCATATGTCAAAGGAGGAACCTCTTTTGAACAGCAAATGCAGAGTCAAATTGCGTTATATCATCAATGGATTCGAGAGGGCGGATATGCTCGTTTTATTCATCGTAAAACGAGAGAGCGAATCGGCCGAAAAGAAAAAATCACAGCCATCACAAAACTCAATGATGGCTTGTTTGAGAATATCCGTCAGGCACTCAATGTATATGTACCAGAAGGTGCGAGGCCTTATGATGTGATAAAAGGCAGAGATCGTAAAAGTACTCTACCAAAAGAAGTGGTTTACTATTTTGAAAACTATGTTTGTGACTCAGTCGGTGGCTTTATTGCTGAGGCCAGTGATTTCCAAGCAATTCTCAATGATGGTAAAGCACCTAATTATTTTATTCCTAGAGGGATTGCTAGACCTACTTAATTAAATAAAGCAATTTGTAGTACTTCTAAATAAGAGATACCGCAAACTCAGTTTATTGATGCTTATGAACAAGCCCAACAGACAGATAACTTTTTAAATGCATCTTAGTGATGCATTTAAAATACCTTAGCTTTAAAAATAAAAAGTCCAATTGCATTGTATCTGGTTTAAATACACTCTGACTTAAAATGAACAGCTAGGTTTTTACATAAAGATCTGTTGTTATTAAAGATCGAAATTTATATTAAATTTCTGACAAAAATTTCTAATTAAAAAACCAATATTTGATAGGAAGTGTAATGCCAGAGACTTCAATTCAACAAGAGACACAAAGTACATGGGCACTATGTCGAGATCCTGTTTTACTGACTATGGTTGGTGGAGCAATTGATACCATTGGCTTTATTGCGTTATTTGGTTTTTTTACAGCGCATGTCACGGGTAACTTGGTACTGGCAGGAGCGGCTTTGGTGAAGGGCGGCACAGGTGTCTGGATTAAACTTGCGGCTATCCCATTGTTTATTTTGACGGTGGTGATTACCAAACTTTTAATTGACCGTAGTCAGGCTAAACATAAAACGCTGTCTTATTTATTTTTGTTTGAAGCTATTTTCCTGTGTGCCTTTATGGTTGCTGGGCTTTACTTTGAGCCATTTAAAAATGCCGATGCGATTACCGTTGCTATCACGGGTGGCCTCGGTTTAATTGCTTTAGCTATTCGTAATACCTCAAGTAAAACCCTCATTAAAAATATTAGCCCAAGTACCATGATGACAGGCAACACCACCCAGCTTGGTATTGATATTGCCAACTTGCTTAAAAACAATAACGCAGCCAATCGGGCAAGTTTGCTTAAAAGTGCCAGTATTGTGATTGGCTTTGTGATTGGTGCTTTTATGGGGGCTGTGCTTTATGTCTATTTTGACTTTTGGAGTGTAGCGCCGTTTATTTTACCTATCCTTTATTTTTCTTATTTGGCTTCACAGCAGAAGTTTAAACAAGCTTAAACAGAGCTGTTGAAAGAGCCTGAATTTAAAAAAATTCGGGCTTTTATTTTTTTAATAAAGCACCATTGAAGTTGAGCTGAAATTGTTCGTTCACAGCTTTACAGGCATAATGACGAATGGGGAAATACATTCGATAAAGGAATGCACAATGACAAAGTCTGGCCATTATTTAGTGCTTGCAATAATGGGACTGCTCAGCGGTTGTCAGGTCATTCATTTAAAAGAAAGTAACTTAAGTAGCGCTTTGAAAAGTAAAAATGAAAGCATTTTGACTGACAATACTTTAAGTCATCAAACCCAAAACTTACTGTATTTGGTCAAAGAAAATGAAAAGTCTTGTCTGCAAAATTTTGATGATTGTTTAAAGAAAATTCAGGGACTGTCTGAAAATAGCAGCAGAGAAGAGCGTTATGCTGCGCTCAGTGAAATTTACTTGGCAAAAGCTTTAGATGTGGGACGTAGTAGCCAGTGTAATGTGGGTAGTAAAAATAATCGTTGTGTCGAGCAAGAGTTAGCACTATTTGATAAAAGCTTGCGTTATAGCTATGTTTATTTGTTTGACTCTGAAGAGTCGCCGTTCGATCGGGTATTTGACCATCGGCAAAATCAGGTACGTATTTTTTATAACGTGGCTTTGTCAAAGCTTATGACCACGTATTTTAATCATTTAAATACGCTTCATTTCCCACCGCTACTAAAAGCAGATGGGCATGAGTACCATGTCAATTTTGACCATGCAGTAGATGTACAAAATATTGAAGTCGATACCTTTCGCTCTAGCTATAACATGAACTTTTCAGGGTTTAATACCGTCAACCGTAAGGACGGTTTAGGAGCCGAGTTTATTGTTGGGCGTAAGGAGCATGATGTAAATCATGGTTTCATTTTAGACCCCGACGCTTTTTACGCTCACCAGAGCAATCCGAATATACATTTACCACGCTTCTTTCCAGTCACAGCCATTGCCTACCCAAAACAAAAGGCCACAGCCGATCAGATCATTGCTGGGGCAGACTTAGAAATTGCCATGTTCGACCCATACCGAAAGGATCGTGTAAAAGTTGAAGGTGTGGACTATCCGCTGACTGCAAACTATTCGGCACCTTATGGGCTGTGGCTGTCAAAATATAATTTAGGTGCGGCGGGTTATTGGTCTTTAGTGAATAAAGAATCGAATTTGATCATGCCGCATTTATATATGTTGGAACCCTTTAACCCGAATAAAAAAATCATTGTATTTATTCATGGCTTAGCAAGTAGCCCAGAGGCTTGGGTGAGCCTAACCAATGACATTATGGGAGATGCCGAATTAAGGAAAAACTACCAAGTTTGGCAAGTGTTTTATTCAACCAATATGCCGATTTTTGAAAGTCGTTTTCAGATTTATTCATTGCTGAATCAGGCTTTTCAAAATGTTGCCAAAGACAGCTATGCTGCACATGATGCAGTGTTGGTTGGGCATAGTATGGGCGGAGTGATTAGCCGCCTATTAGTAAGCGATGCTGATGTTTCAGAGCAAGCCATGCAAAAAATGAATGAAGCACAGCTAAATCGTTTAAAGGAAAATCCTGTTATTCGAGAGCGTTTTCAGTTCAAGACTTTGCCGTATTTTAAGCGGGTTGTTTTTGTTTCGGCGCCGCATCATGGTACCGACTATGCTGATCGATGGTTTACCCAAATTGCTCGCCGTGTTATTCGTTTGCCTGCTGACTTTTTTATTGCGGTCGAAATGAGAGATGAGAAAAATACAAAACTCAGAAAAGGTTTGATTGAAAACGGAGCGAGTAATTTGAGTCGCTCTTCTAGCTTTATGCAACTTACGCAAGCCATTCAGCCATCGTCCAACGTGGTCTATCACTCGATTATGGGCAATATAAATGGCACCACAGATAAGTCAAAAAGCAGTGATGGGATTGTGCCGTATCAAAGTTCACATTTGGGTGGGGAGCAGTCGGAGCTGATTATTAAAGGTGGGCATTCAATTCAAACTAGCCCTGAGGCAATTTTAGAATTACGTCGTATTTTAAGATTGCATTTAAAGCAGTCACAGCTTTCAAAATAGAATTTTTTTAGAAAACCACTGCTGACGGGCTCAACAGTGGTTGAAGTGATTAATTAAGCTGGTTTTGTTTGAGCGATTTTTTATGCTCAAAGTAGCTGATTGAAAAAATAACCAAGCCGACCAAATACAACACGCCAGACAACAGCAGCAAGTCTAAGCCTGCCGCGTAGAGCAACCAAAGTGCATAGATTGAAGCAACACTTGCAATCGCAATATGCGGCGTGCGTTTATGGCGAATCGATTCTTTAAGATAAAAAGCCGACACCAGAAAATAAGGCAGCAAAATCATCACCGATGAAATCAATAAAAGCTGAGTGTAGTTTTTATTGAAAAAATACACAGCAATCAGAGAGCCTTGTACCACAATAGTCGTGAGCCAAAGTGATGAAATGGGTACATTGTTCTGATTATTCTTTAAAAATAATTTAGGGAATGCACCATTTTTTGCGGCTAAAAATGGAATTTCGGTCGCAAATAAAGTCCAGCTTAAATAAGAAGATGAAACTGAAATAATCAGCCCGATGGTAATAATGATGGTACCCGGTAAGCCGATCAATTGCTGCAAAATGGTCGCCATAGATGGGTTATGCATGCCTGCAAGGGCTTCACGACTTGCCACACCATAAGCCAGTACTGTCACCATGACGTAAAAACTTAACGCCAGTAACACACCTAAAATGGTGGCTTTACCAATGTCATTACGGTTTTTTGCACGCGATGATAAAACCACAGCACCTTCAATACCCGTAAATACCCAAAGGGTAATGAGCATCAGGTCTTTGACTTGCTGCCAAAGGGGAACTTTTAAAGAGAAGTCATTTAAGTTGAGTTTGAATAAATCAAACTTAAAGGCAATGAAGGTAAAGAAGATGAAAACCACCATTGGAATAATTTTGGCAATGGTCGCCAGCAAATTTACAACAGCGGCTTCTTTAATGCCTCGGCTCACTAACCAATGTACCAGCCATACAAAAATGCTTGAACCAATCAGAGAGTAGAGCGTGTTACCTTCACCAAAAATAATATGGTCTTTGCTGTCGGTAAACATACCAACGCCTGAAAAGGCAATGACCACATAGCCGACAATACCAATGGTGGTACATAACCAATAACCCCACGCCGAGCAAAACCCGATGAGGTCTCCAAATCCTTCCCGCGCATAGTTATAAATACCGCCGTCTAGATCTGGTCGTTGACGGGTTAAATGCAACAATGACAGGGCTAAGAAAATAATGCCGACCCCAGTAATGAGCCATGCAACAAGAAGGGCAGAGCCGTTGGCAACTTGAGCCATATTTTGGGGAAGGCTAAATACGCCAGACCCCACCATAGAGCTAAATACCAGCGCTGTAAGAGACAACAATCCGATTTTGGCAGCAGACATGGTATTTATTCTTTAAAAAATTGAGAAAGTTCAGCAATGTGTTCTGGTCCAATACCACAGCAACCGCCAACCAGACTTGCACCTGCTTGCTGCCACTGTTTAGCAAAACCAAGATAAGCTGGAGCATCTAAGTCTTTACGAATTTCATCTAAGCCATCGTTCGCAGTAGCGCTGTCATCTTGTGGTGGGAAAGCGTTGGCATAGGCGCCAATTTGTACAGACTCTGGAATAAGTCCTTTAATCTCATTAATCGCTTGCAAGATCACTTCAGGTTGGCAGCAGTTAAACAACACTGCTTTGGCATTGGATTGTTTGATGAAATCAGCCACTTGCTGCATGTTTTCGCCTGAACGAAGTAAAGCTTGTTCCTGTTTAATTTCATCTTGCAGTGTAAATGACACCCAATAGTCCTTACCATCTTGTGGCAATAACGCGTGTACTGTTTCAACTTCTTTTAAGCAAGACTGAGTTTCAGCGAGCCAGAAATCTACTTCTGGTGCCAATGTGTTAATGATAGGCTCAGCTAGGTTTTTAGCCTGTTCTGGTTGGAACAAGTCTGCACGGTAAGAACCAAATAACGGTGGTAAGCAGCCTGCGATTTTGACATTTTTACCGCTTTCTTTAACTGCATTTTTCGCTTGTTCGATGGCAACTTTAATTAAACGTACGCCGTCAGTTTCAAAGCGTTCCTGACCAATGTGAAATGGTACAACTGCGTAGTTGTTAGTCGTGATGACTTCTGCACCAGCATTAATAAAGTCGAGGTGAACTTCTTTTACTGTTTCAGGTGCTTCAATAAGTGCTAAAGCAGACCATTCTGGTTGACGAAATGGAGCGCCACGACGGGCCAATTCACGGCCTAAACCGCCATCTAAAATTTTCATAAATTACAACATAAAGGGAGAAAAGTAATTCAGCTAATCTAACGTGTAGGTGAATTCTATTCAATCACTAATATGCTCGATATATTTCAAAAAAAATGAGATGGTTATGAAAAATTTTTCTTAAAAGGAATTCTGTAAATGCTGTTCAGTTTTACTGATGAACTTCACATGAAAATGAGCGTGTATTGGTTGGCAAACATAGAATGAAAACGATCTTACAAAGCGCCATATTGTTGCCAGTTTTCACCTGTATGCTGTGTTTTATAATAGGCTTGAAGTTGTTTAAGCTGTGTAAAATGTACACCCGACCAAATTAATAAACTAATGAATAATAAAACTTTAGATAAGCTACGAACTTTATTGAAGCGAGCAAAAGCTAACATAACAAAGAACAATGCAGGTAAAAATATAAAGAACTGGAGAGGTGAGAAAAATAAATGAGTACTACTGAAATATAACGCGGCTGCACTTAGCAGCACATTTAAAACTGAACAGATTTTCTGGTACTTGCCGAGCTTAAATGCATAGGCAGTGATAATAAATAATACGGCTGAGCTGACGTAAATGGCTGTACCACCAATCATCCACATATAAAATCCGCTTAACAAAAGATAAGCCAGTAGCAAAACAAGTACGAGCTTAAAACAAAATGATAAGAGGCGAGGTGATGAGTTTAAAGGCGTCATAGCGAATCTATATCTCAACTAAGGTCTTAAAAAACAAAAGGACGAATCGAAACTCATCCTTTTGGAGTTTTACTTATACATCGTCAAACTTAGTTTGCTTTTGCAACAGGGGCAGCAGCAGATTCATCGTTTGCAGCTTTGAACGGAGATGTATAGTTCAAGCCAAGCGTAGAACTTGTGTACTGACGAACTTTATCGAGTAACACTGGGTCTTTGCTCAAGTCTTGCTTATAAGAAACTACAATTTCATGAAGCTTTTGGTTCCACTTACCTTCAGTTTGCTGAGGGAAAGCTTTTTCAAGTAAGTTAAGCATGATGTATGGAGAAGTCGAAGCACCCGGAGACGCACCTAACAACGCAGTTACAGCACCGTCTTTAGAAGCAAAGATTTCTGTACCGAATTGAAGTGTTGCTGGTTTACCCGGTTCTTTCTTGATGATCTGAACACGTTGACCACCTTGGCTTAAACGCCAGTCTTCAGCTTTCGCATCTGGGTAGTATTTACGAAGTTCATTTAGACGGTCTTGGTCTGACATCATCACTTGGCTGACCAAGTATTTAACAAGATCAAGGTTTTCCAAACCAACAGTGGTCATTGGTAAAATGTTGTTTTTGTTGGTTGATGCAAGCAAATCAAGCTGTGAACCATTTTTCAGGAACTTGTTTGAATAGGTTGCAAATGGTCCAAACAATACATATTTTTTACCGTCGATATAACGTGTATCAATATGTGGTACAGACATTGGAGGCGCACCAAGTTCAGCACGACCATATACTTTTGCGGTATGTTGAGCAGTAATTGCTGGGTTATCAGTGATTAAGAACTCACCACCTACAGGGAAGCCAGCATATTGTTTCGCTTCTGGTAAACCAGTAAGTTGCAATAATTTAACCGCTGCACCACCTGCACCGATAAATACAAAACGTGTTTTAACGTGATCTGTTTTACCAGTTTTTAAATCTTTGAAAGTTACAGTCCAAGTTTTGTCATCATTTTGGCTGATGCCAGAAACTTCAGTTGAAGTCTGTAATTTGAAATTTGGGTTTTGGCTTAAGTGTTTCACTAACTGATTCGTGATTGAACCGTAGTTAACGTCTGAACCAACTTCCATACGCGTCGCTGCAACTTTTTGAGTTGGGTCACGATCGTTCATCACTAAAGGTGCCCATTGTTTAATCACAGCTGGGTCTTCAGTAAATTTCATACCTTTGAACAACGGGCTTTGAATCATGGCAGCATAACGTTTTTCTAAGAACTGAACGTTATCGCCCCAAACGAAAGCAATGTGTGGAACAGGGTTAATGAATGATTTCGGTTCAGCTAAAACGCCTTGTTTTACCTGATATGACCAGAACTGTTTTGCTACTTCAAACTGAGAAGCAACTTTTTCAGCTTTGGCAATTTCCATCTTACCGTTTTTCTCTTCGGTATAGTTCATTTCCATAAAGCCAGAGTGGCCTGTTCCGGCATTGTTAAAGCCGTTTGAACTTTCTTGAGCAACTTGATCAAGACGCTCATACATACGAATTTGCCAATTTGGTTCAAGCTCAGTGAAGTAAGTACCGAGAGTGGCACTCATGATGCCGCCGCCAACAAGAACGGCATCAACAACTGGCTCATCTTTTGCAGTTTGCACTTGTTTTGACGCAATCGGTCTAAACAAGAAAACAATACCTGCAATTAAAATAATAATGATTAATACCAGAAGGTATTTCAAAAACTTTTTCATGCAAGGGGAACCTTAAAATAAGTTATTTGAGTCACTTAAGGTGTGAGGAAACCTAGACAGCGTATCCAGACAAAACGGATATAAATGCGAAAGTAAAATTCTCCAAAACAGAGAACTTTAAAAAAAGAAAAATTACTTGGGATTATCGCAAACACTCTATATTTTAGACTAATTTTGCATTGACAAGACAATTTTTATAATAAATGGGTTCTATCAAAATCATAAATATGATTTATATTTAATCAAATTAAGCTTTTATAAGATTATTTTTTGCTGATATTTTTATATAAACATTTGAAAATTATTAATTTAAATAATTGTGGTTAAAATTAAATCACTTGATGGTAATTTGCATATAAAAATAGATTAATTTTTATTTCATGCCATATTTGTGTAAATGTTTAGCTTATAGCCGCTTATTTTTTGTCATACATAGTTCTTATTAATGTTTATGCGATGCCGATTAAATTCAGGGCATATTTCTGTATAAGAAATATGCCCTTAACGGTTTTATGACGCTACATAAAACGGTGCAGTTGAACGTGGTAACGCTTCGCGTCCACGAATTTGGTCTGCAATTTTCTCGGCAATCATAATGGTGGTGGCGTTTAAGTTACCCGTAATAATGAGCGGCATAATTGAGGCATCAACTACACGTAAACCATTCATACCGTGTACACGGCCTTGACCATCTACAACAGCCATCTCGTCTTCGCCCATCTTACAGCTACAAGACGGGTGGTAAGCCGTTTCTGCATGGTTACGAACAAAGTCATCAAGCTCTGCATCACTTTGCAAATGTTTACCCGGACTAATTTCTTCACCACGATATGGATCAAGCGCAGGTTGCTGCATGATTTCACGTGTAATACGAATTGCATCGCGGAACTCACGCCAGTCTTGTTCAGTTGACATGTAGTTAAACAAAATACTTGGATGTTCAAACGGATCTTTCGATTTAAGTTTGATACGACCACGTGAAGGCGAGCGCATTGAGCCTACGTGTGCTTGGAAACCATGTTCTTTTACGGCATTACTACCGTTGTAGTTAATAGCTACTGGCAAGAAATGGTACTGAATGTTTGGCCACTTGAACTCGTCCGAACTACGGATAAATCCACCCGCTTCAAACTGGTTACTTGCGCCAATACCTGTACCGTTAAATAACCACTCAGCACCAATGGCTGGTTGGTTATACCATTTTAAAGCAGGGTATAAAGAAACGGGTTGCTTACATTTATACTGTAAGTACATTTCCAAGTGGTCTTGCAAGTTTTCACCTACACCTGGCAAATCATGAACCACATCAATGTCCATTGATTTTAAGAAAGTACTTTGACCAACACCAGAACGCTGTAAAATTTGTGGTGAAGCAATGGCACCTGCGCACAGTAGTACTTCGCGTTTTGCTAAAGCACGTTGCATGTTGTTTTGATCAGCACCAATAATGTATTCAACACCAATCGCTTGCTTTTGATTAAATAAGATTTTATTGGTTGTGGCATGAGTCAGAATGGTCAGGTTTGGACGACCTTTAGCCATATCCAAATAACCACGTGCGGTACTTGAACGACGACCTTTAGGTGTAACCGTGCGGTCCATTGGGCCAAAACCTTCTTGTTGGTAACCGTTTAAGTCGTCTGTACGTGGGTAACCTGCTTGTACGCCTGCTTCAACCATGGCATGGAACAACACATTGTTGCCATTTTTAGGCGTAGCAACGGATACAGGGCCACTGTCACCATGATAGTCATTGCCACCAATGTCACGAGTTTCGGCTTTTTTGTAGTAAGGCAAACAATCGGCATAAGTCCAGTGTTCAAGACCTTTATGAGTTGCCCATTGTTCTAAATCCATCGCGTTACCGCGGATATAGCACATGCCGTTAATTAAAGATGAGCCACCTAAACCTTTACCACGACCACATTCCATACGGCGGTTATTCATATGTGGTTCAGGGTCGGTTAAATAAGCCCAGTTATAGCGACGACCTTGAAGAGGGTAGGCCAAAGCTGCCGGCATTTGTGTACGGAAATCCAAGCGATAATCTGGTCCACCTGCTTCTAAGAGTAAAACGGTGGTATCTTTGTCTTCAGTCAGACGCGCAGCGAGTACATTTCCGGCAGATCCTGCGCCAATAATAATGTAATCAAATTCTTTAATATTCATAACTATCCTTTTTACTAACAGTTTGCTTGAGCAATCTATAAAGACTGCTCGGCATATGTGATTTAGGTTGAAGGTTTTAGTGCGATTGAGGCATTAAAAAATGCTTTGATAATCGCCAAGTTCAACTTGAATAGATTTGATACGGGTATAGTGCCCAAGTGTGGTCAAGCCATTTTCACGGCCCACGCCAGATTGTTTGTAGCCACCAACTGGCATCTCGGCAGGTGATTCACCCCACGTGTTAATCCAGCAAATACCGGCTTCAATTTGGTGAATAATGCGATGAGCGCGGCTAATATCTTGCGTAACAACGCCAGCAGCTAAACCAAAGGTCGTGTCGTTAGCACGGCGGATGACTTCTTCTTCGGTTTCATAGCTTAAAATGCTCATGACAGGTCCAAAAATTTCTTCTTGAACAATGGCCATCTGGTCGGTGCAGTCACTAAATACTGTCGGTAGTACATAAGCGCCTTTGGCAAGCTCGCCTTCGGTCGCACGGGCACCACCGATTAACACTTTAGCGCCTTGTTGTTTGCCTGACTCAATGAAAGACAACACTTTTTCCATATGAGGGAAGCTGGTGAGCGGACCGAAGTTTGTGTCTTCAGCCATTGGGTCGCCAATGCGAATGCGTTTTACACGCTCTACAACCGCTTTTTCAAAGTCGGCTAAACGTGATTTTGGAACAAATACGCGCGTACCGTTGGTACATACTTGACCTGAGCTAAAGAAGTTCGCCATAACCGCGATATCTGCGGCACGGTTCAGGTCGGCATCTTCACAAATAATGAGTGGTGACTTCCCACCAAGCTCCATGGTCACTTCTTTCAGTGTAGAGCCAGCAGCGCTTGCCATGACTTTTTTGCCGGTTTCCACACCACCCGTGAATGAGATTTTTTCAATTACAGGATGTTCAGTGAGCCATTGACCAATTTCACGACCTGCACCTTGCACCACGTTAAATACACCGTCTGGTAAGCCAGCTTCTGTATAGATTTCTGCAAGTTTAAATGCAGTAAGTGGGGTTGTTTCACTTGGCTTGAAAATCATGGCATTACCCGCAGCAAGAGCAGGGGCAGATTTCCATAAAGCGATTTGAATTGGATAGTTCCAGGCACCAATACCGGCAACTACGCCTAAAGGTTCACGGCGTGTATAAAAGAAACTTGATTCGCGAAGCGGAACTTGTTCACCCTGAATGGCTGTTGCAAGTCCTGCGTAATATTCGAGTACATCGGCACCAGTCACAATATCGACGGTAGAAGTTTCGCTATAGGCTTTACCTGTGTCGAGTGTTTCAAGACGGGCAAGCTCATCATTACGTTCACGGAGAATGTCGACAGCACGGCGTAAAATACGTGAACGTTCCATGGCAGTCATGGCACCCCAGATTTTTTGTCCTTGTTGGGCACTTTTTACAGCAGCTTCAATATCTTGTTCAGAAGCTTGTTGAAGAGTCGCGATTGTCTCGCCATTGGCAGGGTTAATACTATTAAATGTTTTACCACTGGTTGCTTCAACGTAGCGTCCATGGATATACAGTTGATAAGCTTGTACATCACTCATTTTGTCTCTCCTGCAAAGGCTTGTTCGCAAATTGCAATTGCGTTTTTACATAATCGTAAGCAATAGAACGGGCCAGTTCGCTGTCAAATTCGTTATGACGGCTTAAACTGCCGCGTAGCCATAATCCATCAATCAATGCTGCCAACCCTCTTGCGGCAACACTGGCCTGTTGCTCATCTATTAACTTGAGGAAATAAAACTTCAAGTTGGAGTACAGGCGTTGATCATTAATCTTTTGCAAACGGCTCAGGTCCGGTACATGCATACTTGCAGACCAAAAGTCTAACCAGACCCGCATTGCTTTTTCATTTACCTGACTAATGTCAAAGTTAGAGTCAATAATTGCCTTAATTTGGCTTTCCGGATGCGAATCTGCTTCTGCTCTGTATTGTTCGGTTTTCCGACGCAAAACATTTAGCATTTCTTGCATACAAGTATTTATTAACCCTTGTTTGTCGCCAAAATAGTGGCTAACAATGCCGGTCGACAGCTCGGCTTTTTTTGCAATTTGTGCAATGGTGGTATTGGATAACCCCACTTCATAAATTACGTCGAGTGCAGCGTTCATAATCTCTTCACGGCGCACATGCTCTGGTTTTACTCTGCGTTTTGTCATGATTTTCCACATCAGCACTTTTATGGGTGCTTTAAATTCAGCATGTTAACTTGCAGAGCATCATAGCACTTTTTTTATCATACTTGTTATTGATTGAACGTTCAATCAATAACAAGTATGATGTGTAAAAATCAATGAATTTTTGAATCTGACTTCGGGGAAGAAGAGGTAGAATCAGAAGTTCTTACGGATAGGATGATGCGCATAAGTCCAGTACTTATCACGTTATTTTAGAAAAATACACCGATTGCAAGGAGCAATAAGATGGTGTTGAAAAGTGATAAATATTCTTCAGACCATATTCGGTTAAATCGTTTCGTATTTTGGAGTTCGGCAGTCAGTATCGGTATTTTTGGCCTTTTATTTGTACTGTTTCCGCAAAAAAGTCAGTTTTGGCTGACCTATGTACAAGAGCAAGTAAACCACTTTTTCGGGTGGTATTATATGTTGGTGATTGTGCTGTGTTTAGGCTTTGTGGCATGGCTTGCCTTTTCAAAAGTAGGGCAGATTCCTTTAGGAAAAGACCACGACAAACCTGAGTTCGGCTATTTGGCTTGGACCTCAATGCTGTTTTCGGCAGGTATTGGTATCGCGCTACTTTATTATGGTGTTGCTGAACCTGTTGACCATTTTCTAAGACCACCAGAAGGTGAGGCAGGAACAATTCAAGCTGCTCGAAACGCCATGACCTATAGCTTTTTGCACTGGGGTATTCATGGTTGGGTGCTTTACGCCTTGCTTGGCGTGACATTAGGTTACTTTGCTTTTAGACAAAATTTACCACTCGCGCTACGCTCGGCGCTCTATCCAATTTTCGGAGAACGAGTTCATGGCTTGGTGGGTGATTTTGTCGATGGCTTTGGTATTTTAGCAACCGTCATTTCGCTCGTGACTAATTTAGGTATAGGCGCTTTAGTATTAGTTTCAGGCATTTGTTATTTAATTCCTGAAATACCGCATAGCTCTGCAACCTTAATTACAGCTGTTCTCGTCATGATGAGTGTTGCGACCATTACAACAGTGGTCGGCATTGAAAAAGGCTTGGCATGGTTATCGCGTATTAATTTGCGTTTGCTCTATGCTTTACTTTTATTTGTATTTTTAACAGGGCCAACTAACCATTTGTTAAATGGCCTTGTGCAAAATGTCGGTGATTATCTCAACAATTTTATGGGTAAAAGTTTTGATATGTATTTATACAATCAAAAAGCCAGTGGATGGTTGGGTTCATGGACTGTGTTTTATTGGGCATGGTGGATTGCTTGGGCACCTTTTGTAGGAATGTTTATTGCCCGAATTTCCAAAGGTCGAACCATTCGTGAAGTGGTGTTGGGTGTATGTCTCATTCCACTCGGCTTTACACTGGCTTGGATTTCAGTTTTTGGAAACACTGCAATTTACTTAATTCTCAATCAAAAACATAAAGTTTTAGGAGATATGGTTTTAAGTGATCCAGCGTTGTCATTATTTAAATTACTCGAATATCTCCCGTTTAATCCGTACATTGCGGGGATTGTTGTTGTAATTTGTTTCGTTTTATTTTTGACCCCTGTTGGCTCTGGTACACTAATGATCGCCAATTTGTCCTCGAAAGGGGGCACCAGTGATAGTGATTCACCGATCTGGTTACGCATCTTTTGGTCTGTGGTCATCACCATTGTCAGTATCGGTTTACTCTTAGCCGGTAGTTTCAACTCCATGCAAAGTGCAGTGGTGTTATGTGGTTTACCATTTTCTGTAATTATTTTGCTTTATATGTTTGGTTTAGCCAAAGCCTTAAGGCAAGATGAGTTTGACCCGAATGTTGCGAAAAAGCAGTTAGCTATTTCAAAAGACATTTCTATTCCATCGAATTGTGACCAGAACAAAGTAACCGAGGTTTCATAATCTTGGTTCATCACATTTATTTCTATTTTTTTGCGTTCAAAGCAGTCTTTTCATTATGGTTAAATAGTGAAAAGACTAAATTGAATATTTTATTTTCTTCTATTCCTTGAGGATTGTATGGCAACAGATAATCCAAGAGCAGTTGATGATTTAACATTATCTAAATCTAAAAAAGACCCGCTTAATCGTGTGGTTTTTTATATTTCAGCTCTAATTATTTTAATCTTTTCTCTCGTTACTTTTTTGTTTAACGATTTTGCAAATCGAACAATTAACACCGTACTTGCGTGGGTAACGTCAACTTTCGGCTGGTATTACTTACTGGCTGCAACACTGTATATGGTGTTTGTTATTTTCATTGCCTGTTCCAGATATGGTGAAATTAAACTTGGCCCTAAACACTCAAAGCCTGAGTTTAGTCTACTGAGTTGGTCTGCCATGCTGTTTTCGGCAGGTATTGGTATCGATTTAATGTTCTTCTCGGTGGCCGAGCCATTATCTCATTATATGCAACCGCCTGTTGGCGTAGGCCAGACCTATGAAGCTGCACGCCAGAGTATGGTGTGGACGCTATTTCACTATGGTTTGACCGGATGGTGTATGTATGCCTTGATTGGTATGGCACTTGGCTATTTCAGTTATCGCTATAACTTACCGCTGACTATTCGTTCTGCACTTTACCCAATTTTCGGGAACAGAATTAATGGGGCAATTGGCCATAGTGTCGATACTGCTGCTGTCATCGGGACAATTTTTGGTATTGCGACTACCTGCGGGATTGGCGTGGTACAGCTGAACTATGGTTTACATGTTTTATTAGGACTGCCAGAGAATATCTGGATGCAGTTTGCTCTGATTGCCATTGCAGTCGGTATTAGTATTATTTCAGTGACATCCGGGGTGAATAAAGGCCTTCGGATTTTGTCTGAAATCAATATTTATGTATCAATTGGTCTTTTACTGTTTATTTTATTCTTGGGTAATACCGAGTTTTTACTCAATGCGCTGGTACAAAATATTGGCGACTATTTAACTCGATTCCCGACCTTAGCACTTCAAAGTTTTGCTTTTGAGCAACCTAAAGATTGGATGAGCAGTTGGACCTTGTTCTTCTGGGCATGGTGGATTGCTTGGTCTCCATTTGTAGGACTCTTTTTGGCACGTATTTCAAGAGGACGTACTATCCGTGAGTTCGTGTGCGGGACTTTAATTATTCCTTTGTTATTTACCTTAACGTGGTTATCCATTTTTGGTAACAGCGCATTGCACAGCGTGATTTTTGAAGGCAACCAAACTTTGGCTGCAACGGTATTATCAAATCCGGCACATGGTTTCTATGACCTGTTAGCACAGTATCCGGGTTTTACCTTTATTGCTTCAATCGCGACGGTGACGGGTCTTTTGTTCTATGTGACTTCTGCTGACTCGGGTGCATTGGTTTTAGGTAACTTCACGACCAAGCTCACCCATATTGATAATGATGCACCACGTTGGTTAAGCGTGTTCTGGGCAATTGCCATTGGCTTATTAACTCTTGCTATGCTGATGACCAACGGGATTACTGCTTTGCAAAATGCCACCATTATTATGGGACTACCGTTTAGTTTCGTAATGTTCCTTGTGATGGCAGGGCTTTATAAGTCACTCAGACTTGAAGACTACAGGCATGCTAGTCGAAGTATGAATGCAGCACCCGTGGTAGGTAACGTCGACATTCTTAACTGGAAAAAGCGGTTGACCCGAGTGATGCATCATCCGGGAACAACTGAAACCAGACGTATGCTCGACACAGTTTGTCAGCCTGCTGTTCAAGCTGTTGCCGATGAGCTTATTAAGCAAGGCGTGAATGTAGATGTACAGCAGACACCACTTGAAGACGAAGAGGCGTTATATCACCTCGATATCACTATTCATTTGGAAGAAGAGCAAAACTTTGTTTATCAGATTTGGCCTGTCCGTTATAGCGCGCCTAACTTTAGTCAGCGTGTAAAAAGAGGCAAACAGTTCTATTACCGTCTCGAAACTTATCTTTATGAAGGTTCTCAAGACAACGACCTTGTTGGTTACAGTAAAGAACAGGTCATTAATGACATTTTAGATAAATATGAAAGACATATGACCTTCTTGCATATCAATCGTATTAGCCCTGGAAACCGACCATTGTTCCCAGATCCACAAGCTTAAGAGGAAAATGCATGGCTTCTCCTTATCTACATTCTTTTGCTTTATTTTTCTCATTGCTCAATCCATTTTTAATGAGCATTTATATGATTGGCCTAATCCGCCATTCAGAAGCTAAGGTGTTTAATAAAGCGCTGATTCAGGGAAGTTTGATTGCTTTTATTGTATTCATGCTGTTTGCATGGGGCGGTGAAACAATTTTTAGTAAATATCTGAATGTACGTTTTGAAGCCTTTCAGATTTTTGGCGGCCTGATCTTTTTGGTGATTGGCTATCGTTATGTGTTTCAGGGTGCCGATACTATTGGTGAAATGCGCGGTGCTCCTGAGCATTTAGCTGGAACCATCGCTATGCCATTTATGATTGGGCCTGGTACTATTAGTGCTGCTGTTGTCACAGGCATAGAAATGTCAATTGGTGAAGCAGCCCTAGTGATTGCCTTTACGTTATTTTTAACCTGTAGTATTTTGATTTTGATGAAATTTTCACATGATCATTTACGCTATAAACATGCCAAACATATCGACCGCTATTTTGATATTGTTGGGCGTTTATCAGCGTTATTAATCGGTACGATCGCTATTGATATGATTATCAATGGTGTGACAGGTGTAATTAATAAAGTTTAGCAAGTATCAGTCAACATCGTGCTATGCCATTTAATATTGAAAAATGGCATAGCACTTTTTTATTATTTTTAATTTCTCAATCAACTTTTATTTAAGAAAAACTAAAAAATAATTAAAAATAATAGATTAAAAAAGCTTCGTTCAAAAAAAGAATAAACAATATTAAAAAATACGATGCTATGTTGTGGATTTAAGCATGTTTTTTTTGTGAATTATCAACCATAATGTTTCTGAGCTTGTTTGAGACAGAGTTGAGTCATGCCTACATTAGATGAAATGACAACCGTAACTGATGATCAGTCAGAATTAACCATGTCAGTTTTAATGACCCCTGATATGGCAAATTTTTCAGGTAATGTTCATGGTGGAACAATTCTTAAGCTGTTAGACCAAGTCGCCTATGCTTGTGCAAGCCGTTATTCGGGCAGCTATGTGGTCACTTTGTCTGTAGATAAAGTGAATTTTAAAGAACCGATTTATGTAGGTGAGTTAGTTACCTTCTTGGCAAGTGTGAACCATGTAGGCCGTACTTCAATGGAAGTCGGTATTCGTGTTGAAGCACAAAATATTCAAAAGCGCACTGTTCGCCATACCAATAGCTGTTATTTCACAATGGTTTCTGTTGATGAGCATGGTAAACCACGCGAAGTTCCTCAATTGAAGCTAGATACCGAGTGGAAACGCTGTCGATTCGAAGCGGCAGAGCATCGTAAGGTGTTGCGCCTACAAGAAAATCATAATCCTTCTTGTAGCATGTATAAGAAAACGTCTTAATAAGATCGAATTAAAAAAAGATCGAACCGCAGCATGGTTCGATCTTTTTTTTATCACTGAAATTTAACGTCCTGTTTCATTTCAGCAAAATTATCTCTGAGCTTGGAGGAGAGTACAGAGATAATAATTATTGAGCAGCAGGAGCGGCTTCAGAAGCTGAACCTACAGCGTCAGATGCAGCATTTGCAGTGTTGGCTTGTTCTTGAGTTGAAACTACAACTTTGTCTTCTGGAGCATGAACCTTGTCATGTTTAGAAGCAGCGAAAGTTGAAGCAGCAGTTAAAGCTAGAGTAGTAGCAAGTAAAGTTTTAGCTAATTTCATTTTATGGCATCCTTAAAATTCATTAAACAATAAATTAAACCTAATCGTTCTTACCAACATGAAACCTGAATGGCTGAATGATTAAGCTAGGACACATGCTAAGCCGAGCTTTGGATTGCATCAATTAACTTAACAATCTATTACGCCTATCTTAACAATATGAAATATACGGGCCGTTTATGTGCGTCTACTGTAAAATTACCGCGCTGGTTGAACGTTTAAAATGTGAAAAAATATTTCATGTTGAATAAAAAAAAGTCAGGTTGGTTACGTAAACAAAACACTCTGGTATGAATTATGAATGCCTTAAAATAGAATATTCCGTTTGATAATAAATTATTTAAAGTAAATTTAGATAAACAACGAGACTTACATCTCAAATTTAATATTTTCACCCACTTTTTAAAAAGATGACGTCAAAAGGAAAAATCATTTTCATGCCACTTAAACAGTGATATACCTTTCCTAGTTTTTTTGAACCTTGTTGATTTGAGTTGCTTGTGAAACTGATTCCCCAAAAAACTGTTCCTACCCATATTATTTCAGGATTTTTAGGGGCAGGGAAAACCACATTATTACAGCATTTATTAAGTCAGAAACCCAAAGATGAAGTGTGGGCGGTCTTAATGAATGAGTTTGGTCAAATTGGGGTAGATCAACAACTTTTACCGCAAGAACAAGGCTATGCCGTAAAAGAATTATTAGGTGGGTGTTTATGTTGTAGTAGCCAACTCCCCATGCATATTGCTTTGGCTCGTTTGCTAAGTGAACAAAAACCAGACCGACTCTTTATTGAACCTACAGGGCTTGGACATCCTTCACAACTGTTTGATCAGTTAACAGAACCTCATTGGCAAAACAGCTTGGCTATGCGTGCATTAGTCACGGTTGTGGATGGTAGCCGTTTACATGACACCAATTGGGTTAAGCAAAATCTTTATGAAGATCAGTTAAAAGCTGCCCAGATTGTTGTGGTTTCTCATGCTGATACGATGTGTTTTGAAGATGAACAAGCATTAGACCAATTGAAACAAGAGTATCAACCTTATCAACAACAATGGTTAACGACAGAGCATGGTCAACTCGAACTAGCACAAATTGATGTCGCTGCTCGTTTAACCGCACGCTCTATACAACCTTTACTTAAGCTTCAAAAGCAGATGAGTGAAGCTGAAGTAGCAAAAGAAATTCGCCAATTGCCTTATCACTATGTTGAGTCAGCGCAGGGATATACTGTTGCAGGCTGGAAATTACCTAAACGTTGGAAATTCGAATTTTATGCTTTGCTCGATTTGCTCTGCGCACAGCAAGACTGGCTGCGTATTAAGGGGATTTTTCATACAGATCAGGGGTGGAAGACTTTTAACTTTAATCCTGAACAGTTTAATTATAAGTCTGGTGAAGAGGGCATTGATAACCGTATTGAAATCATTAGCCAACATGAGCATGACTGGCTGGCATTTGAAACTGAGTTATTAACTTGCAGAATTGATGAATAGAGAACATTGAAAAGATAGCTCAATGTTCTCAAAAATCTTCATCTATTTTTTAATGTCGAGTACAGCTTTGGCTTGGGCATGATCAATATCTTTTTCCCAATGGGCAATGACTACGGTCGCAACACAGTTACCAATTAAGTTGGTACAGGCACGAATAATCCCAATAAACCAATCTACAGACAGTAAAAGTACTAGGCCAATTGCAGGTAAGCTTGGAATAACTGAAAGTGTAGCCGCAAGAATAACTAAAGCTGACCCCGGAATACCATGCGCACCTTTAGAGGTAATCAGTGAAACCAGTAAAATAGCTAACAAGTCATGCATAGAGAGATCGATATTGCAGGCCTGCGCAATAAAAATCACTCCTAATGTTAAATAAATGGAAAAGCCATCTAAGTTAAAAGAATAACCAGTTGGAATGACTAGACCGACTGTTGAGTCTTTTATGCCTAGGTTCTTAAGCTTTTTCATGACTTGAGGAAGAACTGAGTCGGAAGAGGCAGTACCTAAAACAATGGCAAGTTCATCTTTAAAATAGCCTACAAACTTGAAAATGTTGAGGCCAGCAAGCTTTAGAATTAAACCTAGAACAATGACAACAAATAAAATGCAGGTTGCATAAAAGAGTAAAACTAAATAACCGAGTTGTAGGAGTGAGTCTGATCCAAATTTTGCAGTGGTATAGGCAACTGAACCGAATACCCCAATTGGAGCTAAGCGAATGATTAGCCCCATAATTTTAAAGAAGACTTCAGAGAAAGCTTCAAGTGCCTGACGTACTAGCTCTGCTAAATGTTTAGGAATTAAAAGTAGAGATACGCCAAATAAAATCGCGATGAGTAAAACTTGTAAAATATCGCCGTTGGCAAAAGCGCTAGTAAATGTTTTTGGAATAATATTAAGAAGAAAATCTGAACCTGTATGCATGTCGTGAGCACGTTCGGTATAGGTACTTAAATCTTTAGCATCTAAATGGCTAATATCAATATTCATACCGACGCCCGGTTTAAAGACATAAGCAACAATAATTCCCAAAATTAAAGCAATACTTGTGACTACTTCAAAATAGAGAATCGTTTTTGCACCGACTTTGCCCATTTTTTTAATATCGTTTGCACCATAAATTCCCAGTACTACGACACAAAATACAATTGGTGCAATCAACATTTTAATCAGTGAAATAAAACCATCACCAAGGGGTTTTAAAGCTAGAGAGAAGTCATGAAAAGCAAGTCCTACTGCAATACCGAGGAAGAGAGCGCAGAGAACTTGTAGGAATAAACTACGTTTAAGTTTTTGCCACATAAGTCATCAAATCAAAAGAGAGGAATACAAACCCTTTAAAGCAAAAAGCCCGCCAACTTGGAAAGCGCTTGGATGTTTTGGAAGAAGATGCAAATTTAGAGTGAAAGAAGTTTTGTGTTACTGCGTTTTTTCTATAATTTTTTAATTGAAATCGAGTATTCTTAGCGCCAAATTTTTGGACATATTAACCATGGCGCTTAAAGCAACAATTTATAAGGCAGACTTGAATATTGCCAATATGGATGACCATATCTATGGCGATTATCAATTGACGCTTGCATTGCATCCTTCAGAAACTTTAGAACGGTTAATGGTTCGTGTTATGGCATTTGCACGTTTTGCAAGTGACAGTCTTGAATTTACTAAAGACCTTTTTGAAACCGATGAGCCTGCACTTTGGCAAAAAGACTTAACAGGTCAGTTAGAAAATTGGATTGAGGTCGGTTTACCTTCTGAAGATAAAGTGAAAAAAGCCAGTGCACGTTGTAAAGCTGTAGCAATTGTTGCGTATGGTTCACAGGTCGAAGACTGGTGGAAGAGAAATAGTAAAATTAAAACATTAAGTAATGTCCAAGTTTGGCAAATTGCACCTGAAAGTACAGCAGAGTTAGAACAGCTTTGTGAACGTACGATGCAGTTACAGTTAAACGTTATGGACAATGAGTGGACTTTACTAGGCGAGAATGGCCAAGCAAATGTAGCGTGGACTCAATTACAGTAAAATTGGAAAGCGCAACAAAATTTACAAAACTAGTTGCTAGACTAAAGATTGAGTCTGGGCTGTGAATTTAAATGAAACGGAAATGTTATGATCACTGAATTAGAAATTATCGATTTAAAAGTAGGCGAAGGTAAGGAAGCGGTTAAAGGTGCCTTAATTACCACTCACTATACAGGTTGGTTAGAGAACGGTACCAAATTCGACTCTTCAATTGACCGCGGAAATTATTTCGAATGTGTCATTGGTACTGGCCGTGTGATTAAAGGTTGGGACCAAGGCATCATGGGAATGAAAGTTGGCGGAAAACGTAAACTTATTGTTCCTGCGCATTTGGCTTATGGGGAACGCAAAATGGGCAAAGTTATTCCGGCGAACTCAAATTTGATTTTTGAAATTGAGTTATTTGACGTAAAAACTCGCGATGAATGAAATCAGAATTTTACCGTTTGATTTTGTTATATAAGCTTTAAATATGAATATATTCGTTATTTATATTTTAGCTTTTTGAATATTTAAGATTATTTTCAGTTTATTTGATTATAAAGGTGAACTGAAAAACTGTTCATTTTGGGCAGTTTAAACTTAAGGGCTAAATAGACGTCGGTTTTAGTTCTTAAGTTTAAATTTCACATAAATAATCTATATTGCTATTGAGACGCTATTTCATGATTACCCGCTTTGCATCTCCTTTGTTGAATCTAACGCTTGGCTTGGCTTTAGCAGGCTTGTCAGGTATGGCATTAGCTGCTCCTCCTAAAATAGATGCTTCAGAACTTACTGTTATTGGCTATCATGAAATTACCGATACTAAGAATGCCTTAATTCCTCAATATGCGGTGACTACGAAACAATTTAGTGAGCATATCGATTGGCTGCAAAAAAACGGTTTCCATTTCATTACTGTAGACCAGTTAATTCGCGCTCATCAGGGTAAAGTTGCACTGCCAAGCAAACCGGTTTTATTAACTGTAGATGATGGTTATCAGACTTTTTATCAAAATGCTTATCCAGTGATTAAGGCCAAGAAAATACCAGTAGTACTTGCTGTTGTTGGTTCATGGTTAGAGCCAAAAGAAAATCAGAAGGTAGATTTTTCTGGTGAAGAAATTCCACGTGATAAAATCTTAAGCTGGCCTGAACTTAAAGAGATGCAAGATAGCGGTTTTGTTGAAATTGCAAGCCATAGCTATCACTTACACCGTGGTATTAATGGTAATCCACAAGGAAACTCTGAACCTGCGGCAACCACACGTTTTTATGATGATAAAACTAAAACATATGAAAACGACAGCCAGTATCAGGCTCGAATCTATAATGATTTGAAAAAGAATAATCAGTTGCTCAAACAACATGGTATACGTTCGCCACGTATTATGGTTTGGCCATACGGTCGCTACAATATGCAAACGGTTCAGATTGCTAAAAAGCTTGGTATGCCAATTACCATCACACTTGATGATGGGGCAGATCATGCTAAACAATCTCTACAGAATATGAGCCGTATTTTGGTAGAAGGCGGAATGAGTACCAATGATTTGGCTCAAGAGATTAAAAACCGTGAATTAAACTTAACGGATAACAATCGCCCGCAAAAAATTATGCATGTTGATCTGGACTATATTTATGATCCAGATCCGAAACAACAAGAGCGTAATTTAGGTAATCTACTCGACCGTATTAATGCGATGGGCGTAAACACGGTTTATTTACAAGCTTTCTCTGATGCAGATGCTAATGGTTCTGCCGATATGGTATACTTCCCAAATCGACATATTCCTATGCGTGCTGATCTATTCAACCGTGTTGCATGGCAAATTCAAACACGTACGCCTGTAAGCCGTATTTATGCGTGGATGCCTTTATTGGCATGGGAACTACCAAAAACTGATCCTGTATCAAAAGATTTGGTTGTAACCCAGCAGGATAAAACGAGTGAGCATCTCAATATGGGATACATTCGCTTAAGTCCTTTTTCACCTGAAGCGCGTCAAACTATCCGTGAAATATATGAAGATTTAGCGAAGTCATCGTCTTTCAATGGAATTTTATTCCATGACGATGTGACTCTGTCTGATTATGAAGATGCAAGCCCAGATGCCTTAAAAGCTTATGCGAAACAAGGTTTACCAACAGACTTGGCAAAAATTCGTGCAAATGACGAAGATTTGCAGAAGTGGACTGCATATAAAACAAGATATTTAGATGATTTTGCGATGGAGCTTGTTGGTGAGGTTCGTCAGTATGAGCCATTCCTGCTTACAGCACGTAATTTATATGCACAAGTGGCTTTAAAACCATATGCGGAAAATTGGTACTCTCAGTCACTTGAAGAGTCATTAAACCGTTATGATTTTACTGCTATTATGGCGATGCCTTATATGGAGCAAGTGAAGAACCAAGATCAATTCTATAAAGATATGGTTGATCGTGTGAAACAGTATCCAAATGGCATTAAGAAAACAGTTTTTGAGCTACAAGCAACGAACTGGCGTAATAACGAAAAGGTACCTTCAACTGAAATGGCTGCGACAATTCACTCTCTCTATGAACAAGGTGCAATGCATGTTGCATATTACCCAGATGACCCAATTAAAGATCATCCGGACGTGAACGTGATGCATAAAGCATTTGCTGAAAAGTCATCTCGTCTTGTGCCGTAGACGAGGCTGAAACATGACAATCTTTGCTGCAATATGGTCGCAGGCTCTAAAGTTCGTTTTTTATTATCCATTGTTTATGTCATATCTATGGATGATTGGTGCGATCATTTTCTATTGGAAAGAACGTAAGGCTCCACCTTACGATCAACCGGCTCCATTAGAAAGCTATCCGAAAGTTGCTGTACTTATTCCTTGCTTTAACGAAGGTGATAATGCAGAGGAAACCATTAGTCACGCTTTAAAATTGGATTACCCTAATTTTGAAGTCATTGCGATTAACGATGGTAGTTCGGATAATACGGGTGAAGTCCTAGATCGTTTAGCTGAACAATACGAAAAACTTCGTGTTGTTCACCTTGCACAAAACCAAGGTAAAGCAATGGGCTTACAGGCTGGTAGCCTCATGACCGATGCCGAGTTTTTAATTGGTATCGATGGGGATGCTTTGCTTGACCCGCATGCAGCAAAATGGATGATTCGTCATTTTCTTCAGAATCCAACAGTTGCAGCCGTAACTGGAAACCCACGTATTCGTACGCGTTCAACTTTGTTAGGACGTATTCAAGTCGGTGAGTTTTCTTCGATTGTGGGAATGATTAAACGTGCGCAGCGTACATTTGGTCGTTTGTTTACGGTGTCTGGTGTAATTACGGCTTTCCGTAAAAGTGCTGTTCACCAAGTCGATTATTGGTCACCAAATATGTTGACCGAAGACATCGATATTACTTGGAAATTGCAACGTGCAGGCTGGGACATTCGTTTTGAACCGAATGCCTTGGTCTGGATTTTAATGCCTGAAACATTAAACGGATTGTGGAAACAGCGTTTACGTTGGGCAATGGGTGGGGCACAGGTATTAATTAAAAATATTGATGTGTTCACCAAACCAAAACTGAATTTTTTATGGCCTTTAATGTTTGAGCTTTGCTTAACTTTAGTCTGGTCATATTTAATGCTGGCAATGGCTTTATTGTGGTTGGTACATTTTATTTTCCCAGTCCCTGCATTAGCCGTTGTGAGTTCCCCATTTTTACCGTATGGTACAGGTATTTTATTGGGGGCAACCTGTCTAATTCAGTTTGCTTTAAGCAAATGGATGGATAGTCGTTATGAACCGAATCTAGGAAAAAACTATTTCTGGATGATTTGGTATCCATTGGTCTTTTGGCTAATCACCATTTCGGCAACCATTGTGGCATTTCCAAAAGTCTTACGACGTGGAGATGAGAAACGAGCACGTTGGGTGAGCCCGGATCGGGGCATTCGTTAGATGAAATGCAAGAGTCATGAGATTTTAAAGATCGTGCTGTATTGATGTCTGGGGAAAACCGCAGCACTTCGTTAGGTAAAAGAGAAATGAAGACAAATTCGTTGATTATTGATTTACGTCGTCAATTACCGTGGCACAAGCGCTATGTTTCTACAACAAGCACAGCCATGATGTGGGGCGGTTGGTTGTTGTTGTGGCGTCCGTTCGTGTTTGTATGGCTATTGGTTGAACTACAAAAAACACATTTGGTACACCGTTTATTTAGTGCCTTTGGTGTGGGAATTGAGCATGGCTTTACAGCACTCATTGCTTGTGCAATTGGTTTGTTGCTATGGAGCCATATTTTGCCTGAACGCCGTGTGGGTGGTGATGAACTTGACATGAAGCAGACAGATGATTATGCACGCTACTTTGATTTACCTGAGCAAGAAATTGAGCAGGGACGTAGCCAAAAAATTACGATAGTTCACCACGATGAATTTGGTAAAATTGTTAGAGTTGAATAAGCCAAATTAATTCAAGAAAGCCCACATCATGTGGGCTTTCTTTTTATATATGTTTTTAGAGAGTAATAAGTTTTAAATCTTGAAGGGTGTGTGTGTCTGAGTAGTCTTTATTTACCTTTGAAAACAGGTGGACGCTTTTGTAGCATGGCAAAGACACCTTCTTGAACATCTTCTGTGGTTAGCAAAGGCTGTAAATGAGTTTGCAATTGATCAAAAGCAACCTCATAGCCTTCATTAATGGCTTCGCGTGCAGAGGCAAGAGTGGCTTTGACAGCAAGTGGCGCAGCTTGGGAAATATGTTCCGCAAGTTCTATCGCACGGTTAAGCTCCGTCCCTTCAGGGCATATTTCTGTAATCAGATTCATATCAAATGCTGCTTTTGCATCGAAAGAGTCACCAGTGAGTAAATAACGCATCGCTTTGGCCCAACCCGCGGCTTGAGTAAAACGTGCAGTAGCTCCGCCAAAAGGTAAGATGCCACGTTGGACTTCCATTTGAGCAAATTGTGTATTTTCACTCGCAATCGTAATATCTGCGTTGAGAAATAGTTCGATACCCGCGGTATAACAGTAGCCCTGTACAGCTACAATTAATGGTTTACTCAGTTTTCGGCCAACTGTACCCCATGGGTTAATTTCTTCATCATTAAAATCGAACACGCCTGTAGCAAGCTTAGGTTGTAACTCAACCAAATCTAAACCCGCCGTAAAATGATCGCCATGAGCAAAAATAATCGCACAGCGCAGAGCATCATTATTTTCATATTCGGTAAGTGCTAGAGATAAATCTTTAATGAGGTGGCTATCAAAGGCATTGCGTTTTGCTGCCCGATCTAAACCAATTAAAAAAATATGTCCTCGAGTTTCACGGCTGACTTTTCCTTCTTGATTTGACATATTGTCGCGCTCTTTATTTGTGTTTCATTATCTTTTAAACAATCATTTAAAAACGATCAAATACAATTTGTTGATGAGTTGGTAAGTGAAAATAAAAGCATGCTGTCAATACTCGTCAAAAGTCAACCTGACGCATAGATGTGTCAGGTTGAGCAAGTTTATGCAGAACGCCTTGAATACATCAATAGCCCTAGACATAACATGATTAAACCTAAAACAAGATGTGAGCTAAGTTGTTCATGGTTGAACCACGTTCCCCAAAAAGTGGCTAAAACAGGGGTGATAATTGTAATAAGTAGTACCGTCGTCGGCTGTAGTACCTTAATGAGCTGATAATAAAAAATCATGGCAAGTACAGAAGAAAAGACAGCACTATAGAAGACCGCGAGTGAAATTTTCAGACTTGGAAATTCAGTTGGAAGATGTGACCAGAAGAAAGGCAACAAGCATGCGTAACCTACCCACGAGACAAGGCTAGAACCCGTCATTTGTATAATGGGGTGAATATGCGCTCCGACAGATTTTACGGCAAAAGTCGACAATACATAAAACAGCATAGCGATTAGCTCTAGCATAATACCAATACTGTTGAGCTGAAAACCTGATGAAGATAGCCCTAATGTAAAACTCATCCCGACAAGCGCAATACCGAGACCAAGCCACTGCCATGATGAAAAACGCTCACGCCCTAATACAAAAGAACTGACAAGCCCAGATACTAAAGGAGAGGCACCATAAATAATTGAAATAATGGCCGAAGGAACTTTATCTGCACCCATATAGCAAAAAGCCATGGAACCAAATAAACCAATGGCTCCTGCACAGTAGCTTAAAATTGCTTTTTTACTAAAGATCAGTTTTAAACGGAAAAATTTTAGACACAGTAAAGCAATCGGAATAGCGATACTAAAGCGAAGGAATAATCCCCATGCCCAGTGAAGTTCTTGTACTGTCCAGACGGCGGCGAGTGGTGTAAGCGACCAAATAACAATGACCGCAATAAATTGGCCGGCTGTAGCGAGTCGAGTCGGAGATGAATGTAATGCTACAGCCGGCTGAATCTGCGGGCTGGATGTACTCTGTTGTTCAAATAAAGGCTTCATATAGAGCTCCAGTGATATTTTGTAGGATGAACGGACATAAAAAAAGCCGCGTTTTATGGCGGCCTTTTAAGAAAAATCAGAGAAAATATTATGTAAGTAACTTCTTGATTTTTTTATTCAAAGCGCCAAATTGTCCAAAATAGGGACGTCGGCAATTGACCACACAGAGCATCATCTCTGAGGCGTGGAATTGACGCGCTAGACAATAATGGGCTTTAGATAAAAACATGATAAGTATATTAAAAATATAGCTGATATTTTTATAACATATAAATAGAAAAGTACAAATTAGATTCAAGCGTGGAATATAGATTTTTTGAATACGTTAAATTAGTTGTTTGCTTAGCCCCATATTTTTCTCATAATACCTCGTCAAATTGATCTCAATAAGCAGCTGCTCTTATGTCACCTCTAGAAATCTTTGCGGTCTTTATTAGTCTCATTGGAGTCGGATTAACTGTAATTCGCAATATGTGGTGCTGGCTGTTTAATTTCTTTGCCTTTGTTCTATACGCCTATTTGTTTTACGAATTTAAGCTTTACGGTGAAACGATTTTGCAGTTCTTTTTTATGGCTGTAAATTTTTATGGTTTTTACTATTGGCTCAAAGGAAAGCAGCAAGATCACGACATCCGAATTGAACCTATCGCAGTTCAAACCGCTATTATTCAAATGATCATTGCTGCGATAGGTGGCTTACTATTTGGTTTGATACTTAAAAATTTTACCGATGCAGCAGTGCCTATGCTCGACTCACAGCTTGCAGCATTTAGTTTGCTTGCAACTTATTGGACCAGCCGAAAACATATTGCGACTTGGATACTTTGGGTATTTGTCGACATTATTTATGTGGGTATGTTTATTTATAAAGATCTATTTTTAACTTCAGCCTTATATGCAGCCTTTGTGTTAATGGCAGCTTATGGTTGGTATCAATGGGAAAAGGTTAAAAGAAAGCAGGTTGATCATATAGATCTGAAAAAAACTATTTAATGTATGAGAAAATATTAAAACAATAATCCTGTTTGGAAATTATTTGATGACTCATACTTTAAAAAAACTTTTATTTTGTTTATTTCTTTTTTCTGGTTATGCAAATGCTCAGATTAACGCTATTCCTTTAAACCAGCTCAGTAAACTACCTGATTCATGTCAGAAAGATGAACCTGTTGAAAATAATAAATTAGTTATACAGACGGCACAGATAAAAATACAAAGCTATTCTTGCTTTAAGCCTGATATAGCTGATGCGCTAGGCTATAATGTATTTGCTATTCATTTAGATAAAAATAAAACCTATTATTTTAAATCGAAAACTCAGGATATATCCTCAATAGCTGGTCAGACTATACATAAAATTGATTCTGAAACCTTTGCAATAGACAACTATCAAGAGCGTGGCGGAAATTTCATTATTTTTTGGATAGCGAATTGGTCAAATATTTATACACAAGATATTAGTTATTATACTGATGATGAAGTCTCTATAGATAGTGTTATTAAAGACAACCAGATTTATTTACAGAAGAAAAAATATTTGGATAATACCAAAACTAAAAAAGTTGGATCTCCCTTAATCATTATGAAAGACAAACAAAAAGGTTTGATTATTAATAAGACTAAGGCGCAAAACTTTTAAATCATTAATTTCTGGATTTTTATGAAAAATTTAACTCATATATTTTTATTTTGTATTGGCTTTTTAGTAGCAACAACCTCTTATGCACAAGTAAATATTAAACCTTTATGGCATGGTAAAGTATTAAACAGTTTTAATATTCCATTAAATAACCTGAAAAAGCCAAAGCAGGTTATTAAAGGTGAGGCTGATGAATGCAATGGTGGTTATTTCCCAGATCAATGGGTATATGACGATGGAGTGGTACTCTCTACGGGTTCTTTAGATAAGGTATATGTAAGTCAGCAAAATGGTCTAAAGTATGGTCCCCGATTATTTAATCATTTAACTACCGAGAATGAGTTCAAAAAATTTTTTGGGGAACAGATCTATATGACTAAAAAACATGTTTATTCTTTACAACCTTGGGAAGGTAGTAATGATAGTCTAGACTTTCACTTCCGCAATGGAAAATTGCACTACTATACGCACTCTATTGATGACTGCTAGTAATTAACTTTTAAGAATAACCATGATCCTGAATTTAGTCATATATAAACAGCAACAGTTTGATGCAGTGGCCCAAAAAATTATGGCTGAACCCACAAAATATATAGATTTTAATTCGGTGTCAGATTTCTATAAGGCTGCATGGCTCAAAGATTTTCCACAAGGTACTCGGGTCTCTGCGACAGGTTTAGATGATGGAGCCCAAGAGTTTTATGCAGTGGTGCAGTTTAAACAGCAGTATTTAAAATTTGATATTAAAGAAAATTATTCAACACTGTGTTTTCAGGATATGAATGGTGAGATTTTTAAGCTTAATTTTTAATTAATGAAATATAAGCATAAAAAAAGCGACTTAACGTCGCTTTTTTTTAATAGATAAATTTTGAAATTTTATCTGCTGTTGCGATGACCAGAGCGGCGATATCTTCTTTAAAGGTTTTTTCATCATAAGTGGTAATTGGGCAGCTCACCGAAAGGACTGCTACCATTTTTCCATTAGATTGTTTGAAAATAGGAGCACCACAAGCAGCCATATCATGATTGTAATGACCCCAGCTCACCATCGATTTTTGGGTTTTTACATAATTTAGTTTTTGTAAGAGTGCTTTCAAGTTAGTTGGGGTAAGTTCTGAGAAACTGTCCCACTCATTGAAATTACGATAGCGTTGTCGTACTTCTGCCTCTGGTAAATCCGACAATAACATTTGACCAATAACGGTAGCATGGGCTGGCCAGCGAGTACCTAAGCTAATATTGCTGGTAAAAGTACCCATTGATTGAACATTATTTACAAAAACAATATGTGTGCCTTCCAAAACAGTCAGATGTACTGCCAGTTTGGTCTGATCACGTAGTTCTTTCATTAAAGGAGTGGATAAGTCGAGTAATGAAAGCTTCGATAAACTGTTAAAACCAAGCTCCATAACTTTTGAGTCAAGCGCATAAGTTTTTTGGGATGCTTTCCTTAAGTAGCCACAAGCTTCGAGTGTATAAATAAGACGAAATGCACTAGAACGGTTCACTTCCAAAATTTCGGCAATTTCTGTAATCGTCATTTCTTGTGCTTGTTGATTAAATGCTTGCAAGATGGCTAAACCACGCACAAGCCCTGGTACTAAATATCGATCATCATTTTTTGTCGTTTCTGATTCTTGCAAATCTTCTTCAATCTCTAGGCTCATTTGTGTTGTTTTCCTATAAATAAAAAAGGGTTCGAATTGGGGCATTATGCTTTATTTTAGAACTATTGTAATTATAAAGATCGCATAAAACATTTTTTATATTTAAAACAAAGTTTTCTTTTTGAAACGTAACAAATTATTTAAAATTAATTAATATAATGATTTTTATCATTATTTTTACTTTGACAAAAATTAACCAAGAGTATTATTCTTTGCTTGTGTTTTGAAAATGAAATTAAGTTTTGTATATAAAACAAAATGAGGACGCAAAGTATGAGTTGGATCTCAGTTTGTCAGCAGGGTGACGTTAGCGAAGATGAGCCGAAGGCTATCGAAGTTGAAGGAAAAAAAATTGGCGTATTTTTTGTCGATGAAAATTACTTCGCTATCGAAAATGTTTGCCCTCATGCGTATGCCTTATTAACCGAAGGATTTATCGAAGATCAAACTGTTGAATGTCCATTGCACGAAGCAATTTTTGACATTCAGACAGGTGAGCTAAAAAGTGGGCCCGGGTGTAGAAACCTATGTACGTACCCAGTTCGTGTTGAAGGACAGGATATTCAAATTCAACTCTAGTCCTCACATGTACAAGGAAGCAGAACAATGAAGACATTTAATGAAAAGTTAGCAAGCTGGATTCATGCAACGCCAGCAACCGAAGCAGGTATCAACAATATTCAAATTCCTGGTCAATCTGAATTGTTGGTTTGGCAGACACGTTATAAAGAACCGACTCTCTACGAGCAAGATTTTGTAAAGAACTTGATTCAAGCATTTTCTGCGGGTGCAACAGCGCTAGATGATGTTGTTTCTGCACTTAATCAACAGGGTTTCCGCTGTGAATCTGGTGATGAATGGACTTCTGCAAGCTTTACAGAAGAAATGCAACGTTTAGGTTATTGATTCAGGGAAGAATAAAATGAACGCAATCGTATCAACTTCACAAAGTGCTGAAGAATATTTAGAACTTGGTTTACGTGACCAATGGCATCCGGTTTTGGCAAGTTGGGAAGTCGCTGCTAATCCAGTCGGAATTACCCGTTTAGGCGAAAACATTGTGGTTTGGCGTGATGCTGAAGGGCAGGTTCATGCACTTGAAGATCGCTGTCCGCATCGCGGCGCTCGTCTTTCCCTCGGTTGGAACTTGGGTGACCGAGTTGCTTGTTGGTATCACGGTGTTGAAGTTCGTGCTGATGGTGTGGTTGCCGATGTGCCAGCAGTTCATGAATGTCCAATGACTGGAACTAAATGCTTAAAGAGCTATCCAGTAATTGAGCAGCATGGTGCAATCTTTATTTGGTTTGGTATTGATGCAAATGAACAACCAGCGCCGCTTGAGTTCCCAGAACAACTTGCCAGTGAAGAGTGGAGTGCCTTCCTTTGCCAAGCAGACTGGAAAGTAAACCATCAATACGCGATTGATAACGTGATGGACCCAATGCATGGTAGTTATTTACATGCGACATCGCACTCGATGGCAGATGGTGATCGTACCGCAGAGATGAAACATCGCACCACCGATAATGGTTTTATTTTTGAAAAAGAAGGTCAATTAGGTGTGAACTTCGATTGGGTTGAATATGGTTCAACAGGTGCGAGCTGGTTACGTCTGTCAATTCCATACCGCAAACAATTTGGCCCAGGTGGTGAGTTCTGGATCGTGGGCTATGCAACGCCAATTGATGCTAACAATACCCGCGTATTTTTCTGGCGCTGCCGTAAGGTGAGTGGCTGGCAACGTAATGTATGGCGCTTCTTGTATCGCAATCATTTAGAGCAGTTGCATTGGGATGTATTGGAACAAGACCGAATTATTTTAGAAAATCTTGCACCAAATGCACGTGAACAAGAATTCCTCTATCAACACGATGTTGGCCTTGCTCGTTTACGTCGTCTAATGAAAAAAGAAGCTGAAAAGCAATTAAAGAAAATTGCTGCGCTAAATGCATCAAACCGTATTGAGATGCAGGAAGAAGCTCATGGCTAATGTAGCGTTGTTGCAAGGCAAAAAAGTTTTAGTGACTGGTGCTGCACGTGGTTTAGGCCGAGATTTCGCGCAAGCGATTGCCGAGGCTGGTGCTGAGGTTGTAATGGCAGATATTTTATCTGACTTGGTGCAACAAGAAGCACAAGCTTTGCAAAAACAAGGACTGAATGTTCATGCTGTTACCGTTGACCTTGCCAATGCAGACTCTATTGAAAATGCGGTTGCAAAAAGTGTTGATGTACTCCAAGGACTAGATGGCCTTGTGAACTGCGCGGCACTGGCAACCAATGTTGGTGGAAAAAATATGATTGATTACGATCCTGAACTTTGGGATCGGGTCATGAATATTAATGTGAAAGGCACATGGCTCATTAGTAAGGCATGTGTTCCCCATTTAAAGCAATCGGCTGCAGGCAAGATCATTAATGTTGCTTCTGATACAGCACTTTGGGGCGCACCGAACCTAATGGCTTATGTTGCGAGTAAAGGTGCAATTGTTGCCATGACGCGTTCAATGGCAAGAGAGTTGGGACAATCTAATATCTGTGTCAACACATTGTCACCGGGACTTACTCTGGTTGAAGCAACCGAGTATGTGCCTCAAGAACGTCACGATTTATATGTTAATGGAAGAGCGATTCAACGTCAGCAACTTCCACAAGATTTAAATGGAACAGCATTGTATCTACTGTCGGATTTGTCCTCTTTTGTGACAGGTCAAAATATTCCGGTCAATGGCGGTTTTGTCTTTAACTAAGGAGTAGTCAAATGATTACAGGGATCGAGATTTTAAAGTTTGGAGTTGAGGATAGAGCCGCTTCAAACAAGTTTCTAGCAGATTTTGGTTTAAGCCAAAGTACTTCGGATATTGAAGGTACAGATTTATACCAAACTCAAAATGGCAGCAAGATTTATCTATTTAATTGTGATGATGATCGTTTGCCACCTGCGATTGAACAAGGCTCAACTTTACGTGAAGTCACTTGGGGTGTTGATAATTCTCAAGACCTTGAAGACTTGGCAGCTCGTTTGGCCGATGTAGAGGGTTTTAAACGTTCTGAACATACAGTTCAGTGTCTTGACCCAAATGGCATGACGATTCGTTTTGAACAAAGTTTTGTTAAAGATGTCTCTGAACTCAAAACGGAAGGTATTAACCAATACGGCAACATTCAACGTGTTAATGCAGCAAGTCCTGTCTATGAAAAAGGTCAGCCTGTTGCGATTGGACACGTGGTGTTCTTTACACGAGATTTGGCAACAACCGAAAATTTCTATATTGAAAAAGTAGGCTTTCATTTATCGGATGCCTATAAAAATCGCGGTGCATTCTTACGTTGCCGCGGTGAAGGTTATCACCATGATTTATTCTTGCTGAGTGTTCCAAATAAACCTGCTGGCTTAAATCACGTTGCGTTTGTAGTACGTGATATCCATGAGGTGATTGGGGGCGGTTTAAATATGAATCGTTCGGAATGGTCAACCTTTATTGGACCGGGACGTCACCCAATTTCCTCTGCTTATTTCTGGTACGTCAACTCACCATTGGGTGGTGCATTTGAATATTACACCAACGATGATTATTTGACAGAAGAATGGCAGCCACGTGTAGAAGAGCATCGTCTAGAGCTTTTCACCGAATGGGCGATTGAAGGTGGTCTTGATGACACAACCCGCCGTCAGGTGAAGCCTGTTTAACAGGTATGGCTGAACAAGGAAGATGGCTATGGAAAAGATCGTAATTGTAGGTGCCGGACAGGCAGCGGGTTGGGCAGTAAGTACCTTACGCCAAAATGGTTATGCGGGCGAAATTCACGTGGTTTCAAATGAAGACCAAGTGTTTTACGAGCGTCCACCACTGTCTAAGCAAGTACTTTCAAAAGAAGCTACTTATGAAAGTTTGAATCTGTTCTCACCTGAACAGGTTCAAGAGTTCAACGTTCAATGGCATAAACCAGAAATTGCGACAAAAGTCGATCGTGAGCAAAAACAGGTTCATTTAGAAAGTGGCCAAGTTTTACCGTATGACAAATTGTTGATTGCAACTGGAAGCCGTGCACGTGTACCCGTCAATACATGGCAGTTTATTCCAAATGTTGTGACCCTACGTAATGTGCATGACTGTGAACGTTTGGCTGAAATTTTAAAGAATGCAAAAAATGTCGCTGTGATTGGCGGCGGCTGGATTGGTTTAGAAATTGCTGCAACTGCACGTAAGCAAGGTAAAGAGGTACATGTTTTTGAATATGGCGACCGTTTATGTGCAAGAAGTGTGAGTCCTGAAGTTTCTGCATTTTTAAAAAATATGCATGAAACACAAGGCACAAAAATTCATTTAGACAGCAAAAGCCTTCATTTGGTTGAAGCACCAGATCGCAAAGTTGAAGTGGTAAATCATCCTCAACATAGCCAGTTATTTGACTGTGTTGTGGTAGGTGCTGGTGCTGAAATTGCCAAAGAGTTAGGTGTGCACGCTGGTCTCGATGTCAAAGATGGCATTGTGGTGAATGGTTTTGGGCAAACCTCAGATCAAAACATTTATGCCGCAGGTGATGTCGCAATTCATCCGAGCTTGGGTTATTGCATTCAGTCTTGGGCAAATGCACAAAATCAGGCGATTGCAGCAGCAAAATCAATGCTCGGAATTGATACTGAATATACAGATATTCCATGGCTCTGGTCTGATCAGTACCACTTCAATATTCAGATTTTAGGTACGTATCAACCAGATAGAACTAAAGAAGTAGTGATTCGCCAAGGTGGTGAGGATCAGGTGAGTTATTTATATCTCGACCATGAAAATCGTTTGCTGAATATGATTGCCATTAATGATTCAAAGCTGATCAAACTGGCAAAACGTTGGATGCAAGCCAACACCGTTTTAGATCCAAAATTATTAGCAGATGCCGAATTTAATGTCATGAAGTTAAAACCGTAAGCATTAAATCTGGTTCTCATTACCAAATCGAAGGAATGACGCATGAGTAATGAAGAAAAAAGTGGATTGAAGCATTGGGTGCCTGCTTTTGTCCTTATGGTGTGTGTGGTACTGGCATTTTTCGACAAGATTAGTATTGCGGTTTTATTTTCAGATCCTCATTTTCAAACTGCAATGGGAATTGCTGAAGATAAGGCCAAGCTCGGATGGCTCATGACAAGTTTCTTGCTTGCTTATGGCTTTTCATCGGTCTTTCTAAGCTTCTTGGGTGACATTTTTAACCCAAAGAAAATGCTGTTCTGGAGCGTGACCTCTTGGGGTTTACTCATGTTTTGCATGGGCTTCACCACCAGTTATTCAGGCATGTTGATTTTACGTGTACTGCTTGGTTTGGCAGAAGGTCCGTTATTTGCCTTGGCGTATACCATTGTTAAGCAGACTTATACAGACCGTCAGCAGGCACGTGCTTCTACTATGTTCTTACTGGGTACACCGATTGGTGCATTCCTTGGTTTCCCGATCACTGCAAATGTTTTAGCTCACCACGACTGGCACACCACTTTTTTTGTGATGGCTGCGCTAACCCTAATTGCCATTTTCAGTATTGTTTTTGGTTTGCGTAACTTACAGCTCAAGAAAACTGTCGAAATTGAGGGCGAGAGTAAACGTACCAATTTCAAAGGCCACATTGCCAATACTAAATTGTTGCTCAGCAACAGCGCGTTCTGGCTGGTTTGCCTCTTTAACATTGCATTAATGACTTATTTATGGGGCTTAAACAGCTGGGTTCCTTCTTATCTTATGCAAGACAAAGGATTCAATCTCAAAGAGTTTGGGATGTATTCAAGCTTTCCATTCATTGCCATGTTAATTGGCGAAATCATCGGTGCGTTTTTATCTGACAAGTTAGGCCGCCGAGCAATTCAAGTCTTTAGTGGTTTATTACTCGCAGGCATCTTCATGTATGTGATGGTCATTATGACTCAACCATTATTGATTATTGCTGCCATGTCTTTAAGCGCAATGGCATGGGGTTTTGGAGTAGCAGCTGTATTTGCTCTGCTTGCAAGAGTAACGACTTCAAATGTAGGGGCGACTGCGGGCGGAATATTTAACGGTTTAGGTAATTTTGCAAGTGCAATTGCGCCTGTTCTTATCGGTTACATCGTGATGCAAACACATAGTTTTAATTTAGGAATTACCTTCTTGGCTGCTGTCGCTGTCATTGGATCGTTGTTCTTGGTTCCTCTTTTAAAACGTTATTAATTCACTGTATAGGAGTTTAAAAAATGACTACACAACAATTCGAATCGTGGGCACAACCAGAGGGTGCTTCTTTAGAAGATTGGTTAAACACACGTATTGCTCGCTTTGAGACACGTAAATATGACTTCGATGCTTTGAAGTTCCAAGCAGATTACGACCCGAAATATCGCCGTGCACAAATGCGTTACATGGGTACGGGTGCAACAGGTGTTGCAAATGACGGTAACACTGTTCCAGCAGAAAACTTCACATTTTCCACAATGGTTTTGCCTGCACAGTGTGAAGGTCCTTTGCACATTCACCACGATGTTGAAGAAGTTTTCTTTATGCTTCGCGGCGAAATTGATTTGTTCATTGAGCACAACGGCGAAAAATTTGAAACCCGTTTAAAAGAGCGTGACCTAATTTCAATTCCACCGGGTATTTACCGTGGTCTTTTTAACCCAGGTCAAGAAGATGCCTTGATGTGTGTGATGTTGGGAACAGGTAAACCAACCATTCCGAACTATCCGCCAGAGCATCCATTGTCTCAAATCAAACGTTAATTGTTTGATGAAGTGAATGAAAGGAAAAAGTTAAAAATGATGACACTCATTGAAAAGTTAGCAGAATTTCCAGTGAAAACCATTACTGCTCAAGGTCAGCAGCAAGCTTATCGGGAAGCCGGTCAGGGCGAGTACCTTGTGCTGTTGCACGGCATTAGTTCAGGTTCTGCTTCATGGGTAAACCAACTTGAAGTGTTGTCTCATCATTTTCATGTCATTGCCTGGGACGCACCGGGCTATGGCAAATCAGATGAACTTTTAACTGATCAACCCGATGCTACTGATTATGTAAAGCGTTTGGTTGCATTGTTCGATGTTTTAGAAATTGAAAAAGCAATTGTGGTTGGACACTCATTAGGTGCCTTACAGGCGAGTGCATTCGCTGCACTTTACCCACAGCGAGTAAAGCACTTAGTTGTTGCTAATTTAGCGCAAGGTTACCAGCGCCACGATGAACAAACACAAATTCAGGTTTTTGAAAAAAGACCAAAAATGTTGAAAGAACTTGGTGCTAAAGGCATGGCCGAAAGCCGTGGACCTCATTTGATTTATAAACAAGAGCCACAAGCTTTAGCCTTAGTTTCAGAGGTGATGCAACAGTTGACCCTAAAGGGTTTCACACATGCATCCTACTTACTCGCATATGACGAAATACGTAATTACTTAACTGATTTAAAAGTCCCATGCTCAGTCATTGCAGGGCAGCAAGATCAAATCACTCCTGCGTTAGGTATACAAGAGCTTGCTCAGGAATTGCAGTTGGAAAAGCGCTTCGTCATAGAAGATGCAGGGCATTTAAGTTATGTCGACCAACCGCAAGCATTTAACCAAATTATGTTGACGATTCAGGAACAATCGTAAGAGAGATTAAGGATTATGAGCTTCCAAGTTGAAGGAAAAGTTGCAGTTGTTACCGGTGGCTCATCTGGGATTGGGCTGGCTGCTGTTGAGATACTGGTTGCAGAGGGGGCAAAAGTTGCTTGGTGTGGTCGTGATGAAGAGCGTTTAAATGCTTCTAAGCACTATATTTTAGAAAAATATCCACATGCCCATATTTTTACTAAAGCATGCAATGTATTGAAAAAAGAAGAAGTTCAGCAATTTGCCAAAGACGTCAAACTCAATTTGGGCAATGTGGACATGCTCATTAACAATGCTGGGCAAGGTCGTGTTTCAAATTTTGAAAATACGCAAGATGAAGACTGGATGAAAGAAATTGAGCTGAAATATTTCAGTGTTTTACATCCGGTAAGAGCTTTTCTTGATGACTTAAAACAGTCGGCAAATGCCTCAATTACCAATGTGAACTCGTTACTGGCATTGCAACCGGAACCGCACATGATTGCGACTTCATCTGCACGCGCTGCGCTGTTGAATTTAACCCATTCATTAGCGCATGAGTTTACTCAATATGGCGTTCGTGTGAACTCGATTTTACTTGGAATGGTCGAATCTGCGCAGTGGAAACGCCGTTATGAAACCCGTTCAGATTTAAATCTGTCATGGGAAGAGTGGACTGGCAATATCGCAAAAAATCGTGGCATTCCTATGCAGCGCTTAGGCCGTCCAGAAGAGCCTGCACGTGCTTTAGTTTTCTTGGCATCACCATTGGCATCTTACACCACAGGTTCAGCAATAGATGTCTCAGGTGGTTTTAATAAACATTTATAAATATCAGGTGCTGTCATGAAAAAGTTGATGATGATTGGTTTTGGCGCAATGGCAGCAGAAGTGTATGCCCACTTGCCTCAAGATCTGCAACTCAAATGGATTGTCGTGCCATCTCGCAGCATTGAAAAAGTGCAGTCACAAGTCTCTTCCGAGATTCAGGTAATTTCCGATATTGAGCAATGTGATGGTACGCCGGACTATGTCATTGAGGTGGCAGGTCAAGCAGCAGTAAAAGAGCATGCTCAAAAAGTTTTAGCGAAAGGTTGGACCATTGGTCTGATTTCGGTGGGTACTTTGGCTGATAACGAGTTTTTAATTCAGCTTAAACAAACTGCCGAAAAAAATGATGCCCATCTGCATTTACTGGCAGGGGCTATCGCAGGCATTGACGGTATTTCTGCGGCCAAAGAAGGTGGTTTGCAAAAAGTCACTTATAAAGGCTGTAAAAGCCCAAAAAGCTGGAAGGGCAGTTATGCAGAGCAATTGGTCGATTTAGATCATGTTGTTGAAGCTACGGTCTTTTTTACTGGAACTGCCCGTGAAGCTGCGACCAAATTTCCAGCCAATGCCAATGTTGCAGCAACGATTGCACTTGCAGGACTTGGAATGGACGAAACCATGGTTGAGTTAACTGTTGATCCAACTATCAACAAAAACAAACACACTATTGTGGCAGAAGGTGGCTTTGGGCAAATGACCATTGAATTGGTGGGCGTGCCGTTAGCAAGTAACCCAAAAACATCAACTTTGGCTGCGCTTAGCGTGATTCGTGCTTGTCGCAACAGTGTAGAAGCAATACAGATTTAAGAAGGATTTGATCATGGCAAAGGAAATTTATATTGCAGGTGAATGGCGATTAGGCCGTGGTGCAGTCATTCAAAGCCTGTTTCCGGCAGATCAGTCGGTAAACGCTGAGCTTTCAACAGCAACGCTTGAAGATGTAAATGAAGCAATTGAGAAAGCAGATCAGGCTTGGCGTCAACCAAGCTGGAGAAACAGCTTGCCGCATGAGCGTGCACGTATTCTCTATAAAGTTGCAGAAATTATTGAAGCGCGTGTAGATGAATTAGCAAAATTACAAACACGTGATAATGGTAAGCCTTTAACCGAAACTCGTGGCTTGGTGATGAGCGCGGCGGCAACTGCACGTTATGTTGCTGCAGCATGTGAAACGCTGAACGATGAGCTCACCACTCAACGTGCTCCAGACTTTATGACCATGAGCGTGCATGAACCTGTAGGAGTTGTAGCAGCCATTACTCCTTGGAACTCTCCAATTGCGAGTGAAGTTCAAAAGCTTGCTCCAGCTTTGGCAGCAGGAAATGCCGTAGTATTAAAACCAGCAGAAGCAACTTCACTGATTGCTTTAGAGCTTGCCAAAATTTTTGAAGAAGCAGGTTTACCAAAAGGCTTACTCAGTGTGTTAGTTGGTCGTGGTTCTGTGATTGGTGATGCAATTGCTCAACATCCATTGGTTCGTAAAATTTCTTTTACAGGTGGAACAACTACGGGTCGTCATTTGGCACATATTGCCGCAGATAAACTGATTACTACTTCGCTTGAGTTAGGTGGTAAGTCACCAACCATCGTTTTGCCGGATGCAGACGTTGAATTGGCTGCTAAAGGTGTTGCGTACGGTATTTTTAGCTCGGCAGGGCAAGCGTGTATCGCAGGTTCTCGCTTGTTTATTCATAGTAGTCTTTACGATCAGTTTTTAACACGTTTGGTTGAAATTACCAAAGGCTTACGTGTGGGCCATCCAGAGCAGGCTGGTGTGCATTTAGGACCACTGGTTAATGACAAACATTTGCAGTCCGTTGACCGCTATGTGCAGCTTGCTAAAAGTGAAGGTGGTCAGGTTCTGATTGGTGGTGAGGCACTTACGACTGGTGACTATGCCAAAGGAAGTTATTACTTACCCACCATTATCACGGGCTTAAACAACAGTGCTCAAACCTGTCAGGAAGAAATTTTTGGCCCTGTTTTAGTGGTTATGAAATATGACAACGAGCAAGATTTAATTGCCCAAGCCAATGACAGTTGTTTTGGTCTTGCCGCAGGCATCTGGACTGAAAGCTATCGCAAAGCTTGGCGCATTGCACGTGCATTAGAAGTGGGAACGGTATGGATTAATACCTACAAAAAATTCTCGATTAGTGCGCCGTTTGGTGGCTTTAAAGACAGTGGAATTGGGCGCGAGAAAGGCCGTTTGGGCATTTTATCGTACATGCAACAAAAGAGTATTTATATGGGGCTAAATGAACAGCCTAACCCTTGGTGCGATTAATAAATTCAAGGACTGAAAAAACAAATTTTGAGGAAAAGACATGACTGAACGTGTAAATGTAGGCGAAGCAATCGCAAGAGTTTTAGAAGCGCACCAAGTTGATAGTATTTATGGTGTTATTTCCATCCACAATTTACCGATTGCCGATGCAGTTGGGCGCCGTGAAAAAATGCGCTTTGTCGCAGCCCGTGGTGAAGCGGGCGCAGTCACCATGGCAGATGCACACTCACGCTTTAAAGGCTTAGGTGTTGCGCTGACCAGTACAGGTGCTGGTGCAGGTAATGCGGTGGGGTCACTGATTGAAGCAATGAATGCGGGTAGCCCTGTATTGCATTTAACGGGTCAAGTTGAGCGTGAATATCTTGACCGTGATGCAAGTTTCATCCATGAAACTAAAGACCAACTTACATTCTTGCGTGCATCAAGCAAAGCAGCGTTCCGTATTACCAGTCCAGACAATGCTGTTGGCGTGATTCGTGAAGCCATTCGTGTAGCAACTACAGTTCCAATGGGACCGGTAAGTGTTGAGCTACCTATTGATGTACAGGCAGCAGAAATTGATTTGCCACTTAATCTTGGGCCAGTCAAAGCACTTGGGTTACCACAGGCAGAGCAAGCTGAAATTGACCTTCTTGTCAGTGAAATCAAAAAAGCAAAACGCCCGATTTTCTGGATTGGCGGTGGAACTTTAAATAGCGTTGCCGAAGTTAAAGCAATTGCAGATTTAGGTATTCCGGTAGTGTCGTCTACGCATGGCCGAGGTGTGTTATCGGATGACCACCCACGTAGTTTGGGTGCTTTCCATAACTCAGCAGGTGTTGAGCAGTTATTAAAAGATGCTGACTTAATGGTTGTGGTGGGTTCTCGTTTACGTAGTAATGAAACTAAAACCTATTCGGTTGAGTTCCCTGAAAATATTATTCAGGTAGATGCCAACCCAGTGGCTCAGCAACGTAATTACAAAGTCCGCAACTTCATTTGTGGTGATGCCAAAGATGTCTTAACACGTGTGTTAGAACAGCTTAAAGGAACTTCAAAAATCGATGCCGATTACGATGCTGCTGTAGTAACGGCTAAACAGGCTGCAATTGATGCACTTCGTAAACAAATCGATCAGTACGCATTAATTTGTGATCACTTGCGTGCAGCTTTACCGCAAGACGGTATTTTTGTACGTGACATCACCATGTCGGGTAGCACATGGGGTAGCCGTTTATTCCCTGTACAAGCACCAAACCAAAACATCCACTCACTTGCGGGTGCAATTGGTTTAGGCCTTGCAACAGCAATCGGCGCTTCGGTTGCTAACCCTGACAAAAAAGTAATTGGTTTAGTCGGTGATGGCGGCTTAATGCTTGGTATTGGTGAGATTGCAACCATGGTGCAAGAAAACACCAATATGGTCCTAATGATTATGAATGACGGTGGTTATGGCGTAATGCGTGGCATTCAAAATAACTACTTTGGTGGTCGTCAGTATTTCAATGAATTACATACACCTGACTACAAACTTCTTGGCGAATCAATGGGTGTGAAGAGCTGGAAAGTTGGCAGTGCAGAAGAGTTTAAAACGGTTATTCAAGAGGCTGTCGCTTTTGAAGGACCAACCGTGATTGAACTCGATATGAACTCGATTGGACCATTAAACTTCGCGGGTCCACCGCAAAAGAAACTGTATTAACCAGTTTGGATGGTTTAGTACATATGCGATGGGAGCTGCTAAGCCATCCTTTTTTTAGATAAATTTTTTTGTCTAAAAAACAATAAAAACTAAGTTTTACAGGTAAAACAAATAAAGTTCCAGCAGGACGCTGGAACTCAATAAAGGATGTAGAGATGAAAAAGACTTCATTGATCATGGCATTCATTGCACCGTTTACGCTGGGGGTAAGCGTCAATGCTTTTGCAAAAGATTCATTACTTGAGTGGAAAAGTGATGATGGAACTGAGTCATTAAAGTTGGGTGGGGTGGTTCGGTTAAATCAACGTTACGAAGATTGGGAAGGACCAAACCGTGGTTTTGGTAAGCTCTATTTCGACGTGTTCAGGGTTGATCTGAAAGGTAAGTTTGATGATGCCTACATCAATGCCAGCTATCTGTTTCAAGATCAACAGAAAACTGCCATTGAAAAAGCCTATGTGGGTTATAACTTAAATGCCAATAACAGCATTGAAGCAGGTTTGGTTTATAAACCTTTTACGATTTATCCCTATCCGCAAAATGGTTGGACTTACCACATTCCATTCTTTTTAGGTTATGGCAATAATATTGCACCGGGACTTAACTGGAATTATCACGACAAAGACTGGGATGTAAAACTCGGTTATTACCCACAAATGTTAGAGACCAACTTACGTTATTCACCTGAAAGTGCAACTTATGATGACTTGGCAGGAAATGCATTTCCATCTCAAAAAGCCTATCAAAATGAAAAACGCAATCAGGTGAATACCCGTATTGTGCGCAAGTTAGAAACTGATTTCGGTAAGCAAGAGTTCGGTGTATCGGGTGCAATTGCTCAGTTGCATAATGATATTACCGATAAAGACGGCAAATATTATGCAGTCGGTTTGCACACTGAAAACAACTACAAACGCTTTAATTTACAAAGTTCAGTCATTCACTATCAATACGATGCGAAAAATCCGGATGGTGTAAATAATGACATGACTTTAATGGGCGCGAACGGGCTTACACCTGCTTATTTTATTGCTTCGGAAGGGACGATTGCCAGTTTAAACCTTGCCTATACTTTGCCTGTCACCAATATGGGTAAGCTAAAAGCCATTAAGTTTTATAATGACTATAGTTACCTCGATAAAAAACGCGATGATTGGTCAGATTCGCAAATGAATACCACAGGTATGATGTTTATTGCTTCACCATTTATGGTTTGGGCAGATTATACGTGGGGGAAAAACTCCAACATTATTGGTGGCTCTACAAACTCAACGGGTTATACCTCTGCAACCTCGCCAAACAGCGATAAATGGCTATACCGTATTAACTTTAATATCGGCTTTACTTTCTAAAGTAAGCAGCATTAAAAAACCACGCAATCGGCGTGGTTTTTTATTTAATAAGTTAAAGCGTTTAATACCTGTTTTTTTCGAACTTATTCCAAAACACAAAGGCAGTTACAAAGGCCAAAATGGTGAGCGCGAAAATATAATACATCGCACCAATATCACTATATTGACTGAGCCAATGAACGAGAGGCAGTGTCATACCGCCAACAATCGCATAAGACAAATTATAAGAAAATGAAATGCCCGAGAAACGCACAGGCGCGGGGAACATTTTAACCATACTGCTCGACACCATGCCGACTGTACCAGAGCATAGACCCAACAACATATATAAACCAAAAATGGTTGAATGTGTCGCGTGCCCCAAACTGTTATAAAAAACTGCTGCTGTGAGTGCTACTGCAAGTGCACCGACCATCATCACTTTGCCACAGCCAAAACGGTCAGCAAAATAGCCTGCTAAAATACAACCGACCATTTGCATGATAATGGCGGCACTTTGCATTTCAAAAGTCTGTGCGCGCTCAAAGCCAAATGAACCAATCAATAAATTCGGCATGGCTAAAATCACCACCACCACACAGCCAGTTAAAAACCACGTAAATAACATACCAATCGCAACGGCTGTTTTATGCGTTTTTAACACTTGCTTGACTGGCATTTCTTTTGAAATTTCTTTACGAGCCTGCATGGCTTTAAACACAGGTGTTTCTTTTAAATAAGTCCGTAAATAAAGTGCAACCAGACCAAAAATACCACCTGCAATGAAAGGAATACGCCATGCCCAGTCATGGATTTGTCCTTCACTAAAATTCAGTGAAATCCATAGAGACATGAGCGCACCTAGTAAAATTCCTAGAGACAGTCCGGCAGTGAGTAAACCATTTGCCAGTCCGATTTTTCTTTCAGGTACATGTTCAGACACAAAGGTCCATGCGGCTGGAATTTCACCCCCAATCGCAATCCCTTGTACCACTCGCATAAGCAATAAAAGTAGCGGTGCCAAATACCCAATATTTTCAAAGGTAGGCAAAATCCCGATAAACAGGGTAGGCAGTGCCATCAGCAAAATAGAAAGCGAAAATAGTTTTTTGCGCCCGACCAGATCACCAAAATGAGCCATCACCACCCCACCCAAAGGCCTAAAAAAGTAACCTGCTGCGAAAATGCCGTAAGTGTTAAGCATGGCCCAAAATGGGCTGAGTGTGCTGGGGAAAAACAGGTCGGAAATGATTTTTGCGTAAAACACATAAATCACAAAATCATAAAACTCTAAAGCGCCACCCAATGAAGAAAGGGCCAGCGTTCGTTTATCTTCTTTATTAAGATAGTTCGCATCCTGCAAAGTTAAGTCCTGATCCATTTTTTTACTTAATTGTTGTAATTGAAGTTTGGATATTAATGGAAAAGTGAAGTAAAAGTAAATGGAGGAAATTTGTTCTATCAAGAAGGTTAGATTTTCATTACTCAAATAAAAAGGCTTTAAAACAAAAAATGCATTAGATGAAACAAAAACAGATGTAGGAATGACTTTTCTTTTGGGCTATTCAGCGACACAATAAAACTTGTCATATCGAGCTTAATGAGAGATTCAAAGGATGAGTGTAGTTTTACCAGTCGCAAAGCGTGGTGAAGATATTTTGAAACTGATTGCAGCTCCTGTCTCGGCAAATGAGTTAAACAGTGATTGGCTTTATCAGCTTTCTGCTGCTATGCAAGCAACCATGCTTGAACGCAATGGGGTGGGGATTGCTGCACCGCAAGTTTATATCTCTAAACGCGTCATTATTGTGGCATCTCGTCCAAATCCACGTTATCCCGATGCACCTGAAATGGATGCTGTGGTGATGGTAAATCCTGAAATTTTAGAATTTTCGAGTGAAACGCTTTTGGGTGAAGAAGGTTGTTTAAGTGTGCCAGATGAGCGTGGACAAGTTGAGCGTGCAGAAATGGTCAAGGTCAAATACTTAACGCTTAAGGGGGAGGCTGTTGAAACAATTTTTCATGGTTTTCCAGCTCGCATTGTTCAACATGAAGTCGATCATTTAAATGGAATCTTATTTGTAGAAAGAATAAGCTAATCTTCAGTTTAAAGTTTTGAAAAATCTATAATGAGCTTGAAATGAATAAGACATAGCAATTACAATACTTGTAGCGTGATATTTAAATCATTACAAAAGATATAATTTTAATATTATCAGCAGGTTGTGCTGAAATTTTGCGCGATGTTGTGAATCTCCTCATTTAAGGTTACTGACCATGAAAACCCCTCTCCCAGAATATTTGGCAAATGTTATAGAAGCCTGTGACATCGACAACAGTGGTCATCTCGCCGATTATATTCCTGAGTTGGCAAATGCAAACCCAGATCGATTAGCTTTAGCAATGTCTACGGTAGATGGCGAAATTTATTCGGTTGGTGATGATGATGTCGAATTCACCATACAGTCGATTTCTAAACCTTTTGTATATGCCTATGTTTTACAACAACTTGGCATTGATGCAGTACTTACGAAAGTAGGGGTAGAGCCATCGGGGGAAGCCTTCAATGAAATTTCATTAGGTAAAGACGGACGCCCGAAAAACCCGATGATTAACTCTGGCGCAATTACTGTACATTCCTTGATTCAGGTCAAGCATGGTTTACATAGCGCAGAAATTCTACGTCGTTTTATGAGCGAGCTTGCAGGCCGCGAATTAAGTTTTGATGAGTCTGTTTATGATTCGGAAGTCAAAACAGCCTACCGTAATCTTTCGATCGGTTATATGTTGCGAACTGTCGGAATTTTGGAAACTGACCCTGTAGATATTGTGAATGGCTATATTCGCCAATGTGCGATCATGGTTACAGTTAAAGACTTGGTACGTATGGGCAGTGTACTTGCCAATGGTGGGGTCGACCCTAAAACTGGAAAGCGCTTATTAAACCGGTCTGTGGTTAGACAAGTGCTCAGTGTCATGATGAGCTGTGGTATGTATGATGCCGCAGGTGACTGGCTGTCGACTGTAGGTATTCCTGCTAAGAGTGGTGTAGCAGGCGGTATTTTAGGTGTGCTGCCGGGTCAGGTCAGTATTGCTGCTTTTTCACCTCGTTTAGATGAGCATGGGCATAGTATTCGAGGTATCGATATTTTAGAGCGATTATCTCGTGACATGGGATTACATCTCATGGAAGGTACACCTTCTGCACAAACCATTGTACAAAGTCATTATCGCACAGGAAAAGACGCATCATTAAGTGTGTATGTGCTTCGTGGCGTATTGAAATTTACTGAAGCTGAAATGTTATTGCGTATTTTGCAAGATGAGACCATTGACCAAAGCACAATTGTTATTGATTTAACTCAGATTTCACTTATCCACGATGTGGGTAAACGTATGTTCTTAGAAGGTGTTGATCGTCTGATTGATGATGGACATACGCTTGTTCTAGTTGACCCTGAACAACGATTAGATCATGCCAGAACAGCGAAAGATCGTGAGCTTCATGTCTACCACGATTTTGATGATTTGCTCGAAAAGCATGAGATCCGTACTAAAAAAAAGACTTATAGCGACATCGCGGCACTTCTAAACTGCTGAGGTGTTTTTCCTAGGTGTCGCTTAAACATCGCACTGAACGCGCTGGGGTTTGTGTACCCCAGTGACTCTGAAATTTGAGCAATAGATTCACTATTTGCGATTTTACTCAAGGCGAGTGCAATATGCATTTGTTGCAACCATGCCCGATACGACAGCCCAGTTTCTTTTTGGAACATACGCATTAGAGTTCTGGAACTCGCACCAATTTCATCAGCCCAATCTGTCAAATCTTTTGAATGGTCAGGAGTATGTAATAGCTCTTGGCAAATTTTTAATAACCGTTTGTCTTTCGGCCAAGGAATCTGAATAGGCAATAAATTGGCACGATGAATTTCTTCAAAAATCAAAATTTGTAAAGAACGGGAAAGTTCATGAGATGTCGCTGTATTTGGCGTGTCTTCTCGCTCAATTTCATTTAAACGAATCAAAAGCTCATGCAACAGATTGCTTACCCGAATAATAAAACAATCTTGTCCCATTAGAGCGGCTGCATTTACTTCAACCAACGCCGTATTTAACTTTACGTGACTCAGTGAAATCACGCTGTGCTCTACATGGGCAGGAATCCATAATGCACACATGGGCGGCACAATCCACACATGATTAGGTGTAAACACCTGAATGTTGCCAGTGGACGCATATAAAAACTGCGCACGTGTATGTGTATGGGTAGGCGTGATTTCTCGGTAAGCATGCTCAGAAGATAGCCCAATCACAAGTTCAGACAAATCAGACTGAATAAGAGAATCGGACATAAACTATCCTAAAAATTGTCACTTATACGATGATTATTGGAAGATAACTTTATAAGCGACAATTTACAATAAGCATCTCATTTAAAAATATTGGAGTTATTCAGGTATGACGTCTTCAATACAATTGAAAGATGGTATTGCCAATACCGTTGCAAATGATCAGCCTCAAGGAATGATTATTAAAATTGTAGGCGCCGTGGCAGTCGCACATTTACTGAATGATTTAATTCAAGCGGTGCTACCAGCCATCTATCCAATGCTAAAAGCAAACTTTTCGCTGAGTTTTGCGGAGGTTGGCCTGATTTCGTTTGTATATCAAATAACGGGTTCACTGCTTCAGCCTTGGATTGGACTGTATACCGATAAACATCCAAAACCATATCTTCTCCCTCTCGGCATGATGGTCACATTCTGCGGCATTATTTTGTTGGCATTTTCACCAAGTTTTGCTGTGTTGTTATGTGCATCTGCACTGATTGGGGTAGGGTCTGCCACCTTTCACCCAGAAGCTTCGCGTGTGGCGCGTATGGCATCGGGTGGGCGCTTTGGTACGGCACAGTCGACTTTCCAAGTGGGCGGAAACACAGGTACTGCCATTGGCCCATTATTAGCAGCATTATTGATTGTTCCATTTGGACAGCATGCAGTTGCGGGTTTGGTGATATTTGCACTTTTGGCAATTTGGGTTTTATTTGGTGTAAGCCGTTGGACGGTAAGTCATGCAAAAAGTCAGGTGGTTGCACGTGCTACCCAAGCACATACTAAATTGCATGGTCGTAAGCTGATTATTGCCTTGAGCACAATTAGTTTATTGATGTTTGCCAAATTTACCTACATTGCCAGCATTAGTAACTACTTTACCTTTTACTTAATTCAAAAGTTCCATATCAGTATTCAGACCGCTCAGTTGCATTTGTTTGCATTCTTGGCAGCCGTTGCTTTAGGTACATTTGCAGGTGGCCCAATTGGTGACAAAATTGGCCGTAAAGCGGTGATCTGGGTTTCATTTGTTGGTATGGCGCCGTTCGCATTAATGATGCCGTATGCAAACTTATTCTGGACAACAGTTTTCTCAATTATTGCAGGTTTGGTATTGTCATCGGCCTTTGCAGCGATGGTAGTGTATGCGCAAGAAGCTGTTCCGGGACGTGTCGGCATGATTGCAGGCTTAATGTTTGGTCTTATGTTTGGGGTAAGTGGTATTGCCGCAGCTGGGCTAGGGCATTTAGCAGATATTAACGGCATTGAATGGGTATTTGGTTTATGTTCATTCTTACCATTACTTGGATTTGCCACCGCATTTTTACCCAACACAAAAGTTAAATAAATGAAAAGACTCTCAGTTATATTCAGCTGAGAGTCTTTTTTAGATAAATATAGTGTCAATTCAAAAGACTATTTTTGAATACCAAACTTAAATACGGTGACACTGTTATAAGTTTGATTTGGGTTCAAACGTGTAGAAGGGAAAGATGGTTGATTCGGACTATCTGGAAAATGTTGTGTTTCTAATGCTAACGCATCTGCTTGTCGATAGAGTACGCCATTTGCACCAGCAACATTCCCTAGTAAATGATTGGCTGTATACATTTGAACGCTTGGTTCAGTGGTTAAGACTTGCAGTGTCCGTTTAGATTTTGGGTCAAAAACATGAGCTGCAAGATTTAACTTTCCTTGAGACTTTTGATTAAGTACCCAAGTTTGGTCATAACCATATCCATAGGCCAATTGCTGATGATTCGCTCGAATATCTTTCACAATTGCTTTAGGCTTCCGAAAGTCAAAAGGCGTACCTGCAACTGAAGCAATTTCACCTGTTGGTAAAGAGTTTTGATCGGTTACCAATACACGGTCTGCATTGAGTTGTACCACATGATCGAGCACACCATAAGGGTTGTTGCCAGCACCTGACAAGTTGAAATAACTGTGATTCGTGAGATTGACGACTGTCGGTTGATCAGTTTTGGCTTTATATTCAATTTTGAATTCATTTTGATCTGAAAGACTGTAAATTACTTCCACATCTAATTTTCCGGGAAAACCTTGATCACCATTTGGACTGGTTAACTTAAGCGAAGCTTTAACGGTTTCACCTTTGGAAACGAGGGGCTTAACTTGCCAAACACGTTTATCAAAACCCGGATTACCACTATGTAACGAATTCGGTCCATTATTTTTTTCAAGATTATATGTTTTTCCATCTAAGCTAAATTTAGCGTTGCCAATACGGTTTGCATAACGACCAATCAATCCACCAAAATGAATGCCTTCCTTGGTATCAGTGACTTCATAGCCTTTTAGGTCATCGAAGCCCAAAACGATATTATTTTGTTTACCTTGTGCATCGGGAGTCAAAATTTGTGTAATTACGCCCCCATAACTAATAAAAGAAACTGAGACTCCTTTGTTATTGCTCATGGTATATAGATCAACTTTTTGACCGTCTTGAGTCGTGCCATAGGGTTTTACATTTAATGTGGCTGCATTTGTAAGTTGTGCAAAGCTACAGACTGTGAAACTTAAAATTACTAATTTTTTCATGTTTATACTCTATTTTTTAATCGTGGAATTGGATGAATATAAGATTGATTTTTCATCTTTTTAAAGAGGTTTTTATTATATATAGTGTTAATAATAATCGAGTAGTTAATACTAAGTATTAAACAAACTCACACAGCTTAAGGCTATGAACAAAATAACTCGATTAGTAAAATTCAACGGTAAGCTATTTTTATGAATCATCCCGACTCGGTTTTAAAGTTTTCGCTTGGTCTTAATGGCTTGTCATTTGATTTAGACAACCAGCACATTCAACTCGAACAGGGCTTGGGTTTTGTTGATTCGAACAGTATTCGTCATGACGTTATTGATGAACTTGCTATCGAAAAGATGATTTATTTTATTGAAGAAATCATCGAGTCACAACCACTCAGAAATCTAAAGATAAGTGGTGTAGCTGTTACGTCTGATGCAGTCATGACACAACTTAGCGAGTTATTTTTTAGTGCAAAAAAGAAAATCAGTCGTATTGAGCTTGAGCATGGATTCAATGATTTTATAGAGCGTTTAAGCTACTACACAAACCAAGTGGCTCCAGATCAGCTTTATATTTTTACCTACTTTGTATTTGTTCGAGAAATGATGCATCACTTAAGAGTTGAGGAAATTCAGATCCTTTAAGAAATGACACTAAAAGCGTAAAAAATAGGGAATAACGGATAGTAGAGTACCAATGCCACTAAGCAAGACATTACTTTCAATAAAATACGGGAAAATCATTAAAACTAAACCCACAGTAAAAGGCACAGTCATTTTTTGCTTTTTACCATAAAGAAAATAGCCGAGCCCAATGGAGCTAAAGATTACGCCGAGAAAAAGTTGTGTTGTGTTCATGATGATGTTTCGTGCATTGTTATTCTCTGGCAGATATTATGCCAAGACTCTTAAAAGAATATTTAAAAATAAGAATGTCGTAAGACAACCTTATAACAAGCATTTAAAACTTCCATCGCGTGATTGATGTAGCAATATGACCGATACAGTAGCTATGGCAAATATTACGTCGTAAGCAAATTTTAGGATTACAGTTTTATAGACAAAATCCAATTCTTAATTTTATCGGGAATTTTTATTGCTACGCAGCGAGCCTCGTCATTGAGTGTGATGGTAGACAGCATACTACTGATGAGATAAATTGTTTAAGTAATTGTATTTTATTGATAATTTTGTAATTTTGGTGAAATTGAGAAAAAGAAATGTAGAGATTTAGACAGTAAGTGAATGCTTAAAACAAATTGTTGAAATTTAATTCAATTTTTTATACATTTTTAATTATTAGTATGAGAATCAATGTATGAAAATATTTAAGAAAGAAATTCTAGCGCATAACATTGAGTTAAGTATTTTACATATTGAAAATTTTGATCAAAAATTTCTAGAAAAAATAGACAAAAGTATTGTGAAAATATGTGAGGGAAAATCTGATAGTAGTTGTGATGAAGTAAAAAAAAGAATGGTCAGCTTTTTAAAAGGTAAAGATGAAAAAAAAATTCACGGTTCTATAGCAGAATTTTTTTTGCATTTGTATTTAAATAGTATGAAATACAAACAAGATTGTCTTTTTTTTAATCTTGAAGAGAATAGTGTAAAAAAAGGGTTTGATGGTGTTTACACTAAAAATAATGAAATATATTTAATGGAGAGTAAGTCTGGTAGATTTGATACAAAATCAATATCACATATTTCAAAAATAAAGGAATCATATACTGATTTGGAAAAATATTTATCAGGTACGAGTGCTAAAGGTTTAGGAAATCCATGGATAAATGCTTTTAGTCATGCTAATCAAATTAGTGTTAGAACAAAAAAAAGTGTAAGAGATAAGATCAAGCAAATACAAAGAAATTTTGAGAATAATATTTTTTCATCCGTTAACGATTTTAATATTATTCCATGCTCAACGATTTATTTAGATGGCAATTGGGATGAGAAGTGGTCAAATGAACTAATTAAAAATAAGCATAAGTTGAATGGTCTTTGTGGTAAGCGTATTGAAATTATATCTATAACAAATTTAGATGTAACGAATTTTAAAAAATATATAGGGCTTTAATTTAAATGAGCGATATTTCTGAAATTAAACGTCTGAGTAGTATTGATGGTTTTAGATCAATTGTAGAAAAACTTGTTCTAGATATGGTGTTGGAGCAAGATGAAATAAATTTTATATTATCAGTTGTCGTGGTTCTTATCGAGGAATATGAGGGAAATAAAAATAAATTCTCATATTTGAGTTTTTCATACTTTATTTTATTAAAATTATCACAAGTCAATAATTATTATCAGCCTTTATATGATTTAAGTGTTAATTTGGGGCTATATCCAATTTCTAGATTTATCTTTAAAAATCAATTATTACCTTCACCTTCACTTGAAACAGTCATTAAAGATGTACAAATTGATGAATATAAAAATGGAAATATTGTTGAAATGCATCATCAAAGGAGTAGCAGATTTGATATTTTAATGAGTGAAAATTTAGATAATTCATATATTGCTCCAACATCATATGGAAAAAGCTCATTAGTAAAAGATATTATAAAAAGGTATTCAGATAAAAACATTGCATTAATAGTGCCAAGTAAGTCACTTGTTTCGCAGAATTTAAGTGATCTTAGAAGTGTTTTTTTAGATAGGAAGATTATTTTTCATGATGATATGTTTGATGGTGGAACTAGTAATATTTTTGTTTTAACCCAAGAAAGAGCTCTAAGAATTTTTTCTAAATTTAATTCATTTTACTTTGATTGTTTGATAATTGATGAAGCTCACAATATTTTTGAGAGTGATAGTAGAGCAATATTATTAACTAGATTGATTAGAAGGAATAGACGTCGATTTAAAGATTCTAAACATTATTATTTATCACCATTAATTAATGATTCAGATAATTTGAAAGTAGAGGAGAGTCAATTAATATTTGAAAGAAAAATAAAATTTAATATTAAAGACCCTGATCTTTATGAGTATTTAGATAATGGTAGTTCATATAAATATAATAGATATTTTGATGAATTATATAAGGTTTCTGAGAATGATAATATTCAAGATTATATCTTAAAAAACTCTGAACTTAAGAATTTTATCTATCTTAGGTCACCTAGGAAGGTTGAAGAGTTTTCTAGATTTTTAAGTGAATCATTGAGGTCTAATTCAGAGTTGAATGAGCTTGCAAATCTTATTGCGGAAAATGTGCATGAAGAGTTTTATTGTGTAGATTACTTAAGAAAAGGGTTAATTTATTTACATGGGCGATTGCCAGATTTTATTAAGGATTTTTTAGAGTATAAATTTAAAACAGATAAGAATATAGTCTATTTAGTTGCTAATTCAGTGGTATTGGAGGGGGTTAATTTTCCAATTGATACTTTGTTTATTGCAAATACTTATAAAATGAAACTAAAAGAGCTTAATAACTTGATTGGAAGGGTAAATCGGTTGAATGATATTTTTAGTGAACAAAATTATAATTTGGATAAACTTAGTCCAAGAATTCATTTTTTAAATGATCAATATTTCAGTGGTAAAAATTCTAGAATGTATAATAAAATGAAACTGCTAAGAAATTATGTTTTTGAAGATGAAGTCAAAAACCCTATTTTATTAAAAGGATTATCGGAAGAGAATTCATTTGATACTTCTAGTGGTGGTTTATTAGAGGATTTGGAAGAATTAGGATTTGTAAAAGTTAAGGATATAGAAGATTTTTTAATAGTTAATGAAGATAATGAGGAAAGCTTCTTCTTAAGGATGTTGTTGGAGAATAATATTCATAGTTGTTATAGTTCTTTTAATGAAGTTTTCGAGATATTACAAAGTAAATTAGATTCTAATGATTGGTTAGATTTAGATTTGGTTGATAAAGTTTACTTCTTTTTCATTAAAGATATGGATTACTACCTACAGCTACGTATGGGTAATCTTTTACGATTCAATAGATCTAAAGTCAGAGATTTTTATAAGAATTTTATTGTAAATTCTCACTCTTTGTCCTTAAAAGCACAAATTAATTCTATGGTTGGGTATTTTAACTATCTTAAGCGAAATGACTCTTATATCTATCATTTTTTCTATATTGGTGAAGGATTTGGTGAAATTTCAGGTAGAAATGAAAATGGTAGGAAGTCTTATATTGATCTTTCATTAAAAAGTTATAAAGAGCTCGTAAATATTGCAATAATAAAAATAAAAAATGAAACTGATTTCATTAGTTTTACATTTTCTAATTTTGTAAATGTTCTTCATCAGATTGGTGTGGTTAGTGAGAGTGAATATAATAATTTTATGTATGGGACTGAAGTTAGAGAGAATATTGAATATATAAAAATAGGATTAAGTATTCCATTAATTAGTTTTTTGAAAAATAATGATCAGATAAAAAATTTAAATATTCAAAATGGAAGGTTATCTTATAATAGAGATTTTTTAATATTTTATAAAAATCTTGATGCTCTGAAAAAGTTTGAAATCAGTCGCTTATTCAGACAAGAGTTAAATGTAGACTCGGATTAAATCAGCTAATCCGAGTCTGATTGTGGTTATATTACTGAATCATCTAAATTCGGCGCTAACCAACGCTTCGCTTCATCTAGTGTCCAACCTTTACGTTTTGCATAGTCTTCAAGTTGGTCTTGAGAGATCTTGCCCACGTTAAAGTATTCGCTTTGTGGATGTGAATAATAGAAACCACTTACCGAAGATGGCGGCATCATTGCAAAGTGTTCAGTCAGTTTAGTACCGATTTTGTCGGTAGAGCCTAACCAGTCAAACAACACTGCTTTTTCAGAGTGCTCAGGGCAAGCAGGGTAGCCCGGTGCAGGGCGAATACCGACGTATTTCTCTTTAATCAGTTCTTCATTGCTGAGCTGTTCATCCGCTTTATAGCCCCAGAACTCTTTACGAATACGTTCATGTAAGTGTTCGGCAAAGGCTTCGGCAAAACGGTCAGCCAATGACTGCACTAAAATTGCAGAGTAATCATCACCTTTGGCTTTGTACTCATTTGCCAATTCTTCTGCACCAAAAATAGATACAGTGAATCCGCCTAAGTAGTCTTGTTGCTCACGGTCCTTACGAATGTAATCTGCCAAAGACAAGTTTGGTTTACCTGTCACCTTGTCAGATTGCTGACGTAAGTGCTCAAAAGTATGTGTAACATTTTGACCAGTTTCATCAAATACGCTGACGGTGTCTGCGTCAGTGCGCTGTGCTGGGAACATACCAAATACAGCACGAGCATCAAAACGGTTGTTGTCGATAATATCTTTCAACATTGCTTGAGCTTGGTTGTACAAGTCAGTTGCCGCTTCACCCACCACTTCATCTTCTAAAATTTTCGGGAATTTACCTGCCAAGCTCCAAGAAATGAAGAATGGTGTCCAGTCAAAATAATCTACGAGTGTAGCAAGCGGGTAGTTGGTAAGAACCTGTGTTCCTAAAAGTTTTGGTTTTGGTGGTACATAGCTTTCGTCAATTTTAAAGCCATTCTCAACTGACTCGGCATAAGTCAACTTAGCTGCTTTTGGCTGTTTGTTGGCTAAACGTTCACGGATCTTGGCATATTCAGCACGATGCTCTGCAATAAAGTTTCCACGCATTTCTTTTGAAAGGAGAGTGGTTGCAACACCTACAGCACGTGAAGCATCTGCAACATAAATCACTGCATCGTTTTGATACTGAGGGTCAATTTTTACTGCTGTGTGTGCTTTAGAAGTAGTCGCGCCACCAATCAATAACGGAATGTTAAAACCCTTACGTTGCATTTCTTTCGCAACAAATACCATCTCATCTAAAGATGGAGTAATCAGACCAGACAAACCAATGATGTCACATTTTTCATCAATTGCAGTTTGCAAGATTTTCTCGCAAGGTACCATCACGCCAAGGTCAACAATGTCGTAACCATTACAGCCAAGTACTACGCCAACAATATTCTTACCAATATCGTGTACGTCGCCCTTAACAGTTGCCATGAGGACTTTACCTTTAGATTGGCTGCCTGTTTTTTCAGCTTCAATGTACGGGTTGAGCCAAGCCACAGCTTGCTTCATAACACGTGCAGATTTCACAACTTGCGGTAAGAACATTTTGCCCGAACCGAACAAGTCACCAACCACGTTCATACCATCCATCAAAGCGCCTTCGATTACATCTAAAGGACGTTTTGCTTTGAGGCGAGCTTCTTCTGTATCTTGATCAATGTAAGTGGTAATACCTTTAACCAACGCATATTCAAGACGTTTTTCGACTGACTCATTACGCCATTCAAGGTTCTCGGCTTCTTTGGCAGCACCGCCTTGTCCGCGGTATTTTTCAGCGACTTCAAGTAGTTTCTCAGTCGCAGCTTGACCAGATTCACCTTGGTTTTGGTTTAAGATGACATCTTCAACTGCTTCTTTTAGCTCGGCTGGAATATCATCATAAATGGCCATTTGACCGGCATTCACAATACCCATGGTCATGCCTTGCTTGATGGCATGGTACAAGAACACAGAGTGAATGGCTTCACGAACAGGCTCGTTACCGCGGAACGAGAATGAAACGTTCGACACACCACCAGAAATCATGGCATGTGGTAAGTTTTGTTTAATCCAACCTGTGGCCTCAATGAAATCGACGCCATAGTTGTTGTGTTCTTCAATACCTGTTGCTACAGCAAATACGTTCGGGTCAAAAATAATATCTTCAGCAGGGAAGCCGACATCATTAACCAAAACATCATATGAACGTTTACAGATTTCACGTTTACGTTCAGCAGTGTCGGCCTGACCTGTTTCATCAAAGGCCATCACAATAATGGCAGCACCATATTGACGGCACAGGCGAGCTTTTTCGACAAACTCGTCATAACCTTCTTTTAATGAAATCGAGTTAACAACGGGTTTACCTTGCACGCATTTTAAGCCAGCTTCAATGATTTCCCATTTTGATGAGTCAATCATGATCGGCACACGTGAAATATCTGGTTCAGAAGCTACAAGGTTTAAGAAATGCACCATCGCATTTTGCGAATCGAGCATCCCTTCATCCATGTTAATGTCAATAATTTGTGCGCCAGCTTCAACTTGCTGCTGTGCAACCTCTAAAGCTTCGGCAAAGTTTTCTTCACGAATGAGGCGTAAGAATTTTTTCGAACCTGTAACGTTAGTACGTTCACCAACGTTCACGAAAAGTGAGTCATCATAAATATTAAATGGCTCTAAACCACTCAAACGACAAGCAGGAACAGTTTCAGGTACTTGGCGAGGTGCAATGTCTTTTACTGCATTGGCAATGGCGCGAATATGATCAGGTGTGGTACCACAGCAACCACCAGTAATATTAATTAAGCCGCTTTCTGCAAATTCTTTTAAGAATGCAGCAGTTTGTTCTGGTGTTTCATCATATTCACCAAAAGCGTTTGGTAAGCCTGCATTTGGGTGCGCTGAAACAAACGTATCTGCGACATCGGAAATGGTTTTTACGTGAGGACGCATTGCATCTGCACCAAGCGCACAGTTAAAACCAATCGATAGTAAGTCACCATGACGTACAGAGTTCCAGAACGCTTCGGCAGTTTGACCTGTTAAGGTACGTCCCGATGCATCGGTAATGGTCCCTGAAATCATGATTGGTAATTCATGACCAATTTGTTTAAAGACTTCTTTTACCGCAAAAATCGCAGCTTTACAGTTTAAGGTATCAAATACGGTTTCAATCAGAATGATATCTGCACCGCCTTCAATCAGCGCATGAGTCGCTTCAATATAGTTTTCTTTTAGTTCATCAAAGGTAATGTTACGAAAAGCAGGGTCATTTACATTTGGTGAAATTGAACAAGTACGCGAAGTTGGCCCAAGTACACCTGCTACAAAACGCGGCTTGTCTGGAGTTGAATACTTTTCACAAGCTGCTTTGGCTAAACGTGCTGCTTCACGGTTAATCTCTGGAACAAGATCTTCCATGTGGTAGTCAGACATTGAAACACGCGTACCGTTAAAGCTATTGGTTTCAATAATATCTGCACCAGCATCAAGATAAGCTTCATGAATGCCTTGAATGATTTGAGGTTGTGTCAAAACTAAAAGGTCGTTGTTGCCTTTTAAGTCATGTGCCCAATCGGCAAAACGCTCACCACGGTAGTCGGCTTCTTCTAACTTATGGCGCTGGATCATCGTTCCCATGGCGCCATCAATAATCAGAATGCGTTTAGCAAGAAGCGCTTTTAGGGTGGCAAGCGTAGACATAGAAAACCCCGATCTTTTATATGAATTTAAAAATGCGGCGCTATTGTAACAGAATAGCAGCACAAATGATGACCTACGAAGGTCACGAGTCGATGAGTAAAAATTAGAAAAAAGAGCCGGTTTTATGACAAAAACAAAAGAATTTTCATGAAATATTCATCAAATGATCATGATATTGAAATATTTCATGCCCAATATGCCGAAATATTACAGTTGCTTTGTATGAAAAATAAACATGTGGGTCATTTTATTTATTTTTTTGCTGTAAAAATAAGCACAAAAGGAGCTCATAAATAATGATTTAACTTATTGTATTTTAATAGAAAAATAAAAAATAGCGAGGAAAGGTGCATCAAATGAGGTCAAAATATAAAAAATTGACTTCATCAGGCGGCTCTTTGTCATATAATTGTCATAATTTAATTTAAGAATACAGAGGATTTTATTATCCTCTTACCGTCTGCATGAATTCTAATCTACCCCCTGTTTCGGATTCAAAACTTGCGGCAAACCTGCAAGCAAAATCGACGAATGTACACGTCCCAACACCGAAATTTTTTATGCCGGTGTTTCTGACGATTATTGTTGCAACACTTATTTATATTGGGTTTCAGGTTAGTGCTGATTTAGCGCATGTTCCACCTTTGAGCCTTTATTCGGTTATTCTTTTATCTACTGCGCTTTTCATTGCATTGGGCTTTGAATTTGTAAATGGTTTCCACGACACTGCCAATGCAGTTGCAACGGTCATTTATACAAATGCATTGCCGGCACCAGTTGCAGTCATGTGGGCTGGTTTTTGTAATTTCCTTGGGGTAATGGTCGCAAGTGGTGCTGTTGCTTATGGCATCATTGCATTGCTTCCTGTTGAACTTATCATGAATATGGGTAGCGGTGCTGGCTTTGCAATGGTTTTTGCATTGTTAATCGCTGCAATTCTTTGGAACCTTGGTACTTGGTTCTTAGGAATCCCAGCTTCTAGCTCTCACACCTTGATTGGTTCAATCTTGGGCGTGGGTATTATGAACCATCTATTGAGTGCATCGACTGGCGTAACGACTAGTGGTGTAGATATGGATCAGGTGATTAAAGTAGGTAAGGCATTATTATTTTCACCTTTAATTGGTTTTGCTTTTGCAGCAATCTTATTCTTGTTGGTTAAAACTATTTTTAAGCGCCAATTAGAATTATTTCAGCCACCTGAAGGTAATAAGCCACCACCAGCAATCATTCGTGCAATTTTAATCTTTACCTGTACAGGTGTAAGTTTTGCACACGGTTCAAATGACGGCCAAAAAGGTATGGGACTCATCATGCTCATTTTGGTTGGTTTAGTACCATTAGCTTATTCAATCAATAAAAACCTCGATACACAACAGGTTCAATCATTCCACCAGCTTTCTTCTCAAACTGCTGTTTTGTTAAACCATAATCAGCAAGAATTGACTGATGAAAAAGCGCGTGAAGTTTTAACTAAATATATTCAAACTAAGCAACAAACACCTGAAGTTGTACCTGCATTGGCAAGTATGACTGACCACTTAGGTGCTCGTGTTTCTAGTTATCGCGACTTAAAGGATATTCCTGAAGCTGCGATTAGTGAAATTCGTAATGACATGTATTTAAGCACAACCACGTTTAAACGTTTGGACAAAGCAGATGCTTTACCAAAAATGGATGATTCACAGAAAAAGCTTGTGAAAGATTATCGTGGTAGCTTGGATTCATTCTTACAGTACATTCCAAACTGGGTGAAAGTTGCCGTTGCATTAGCACTTGGTCTTGGCACTATGGTCGGTTGGAAACGCATTGTGGTAACTGTAGGTGAGCGTATTGGTAAGAACCATATGACTTATGGTCAAGGTATGTCTGCTGAGCTTATTGCAATGAGTACAATTGCAGCAGCAGATGGTTTAGGTATGCCAGTTTCAACTACACATGTTTTAAACAGTGCTGTTGCGGGTACCATGGTTGCAAATAAATCTGGTCTAAACTTTAATACTGTTAAAACAATCTTATCAGCTTGGATATTTACTTTACCTGCGACCATCTGTTTGTCTGGTGGTTTATATTGGTTGTTCTTAAAGTTCATTTAAGTTGTCTGTTTAAATCTAAAAAGCCACTATGATTAGTGGCTTTTTTATTGGCATATTTAAAAAAAGATCGCTTTTTTCAGATAAATTCAGTAAAGAATGAATGATTATTGCAAATACTTATTGCTGTGTGACTAGCTCAAAAAATTGATGAAAGGATATAGGATGAAAACGGTTCAACTTGATCAGCTAAAACAACAATTCCCACTCATTCAAACATTACAAGATTACCAAGAAACATTTTGGTTTAACCCGAATCGTTATCCTTTAAAAGATGCACTCGCGAAAGTTGGTCTTAGCGAGCAAGATGTAAAAGACGCCGAGGCTAGGCTAGACCGTTTTGCTCCTTACTTGGCAAAAGTCTTTCCTGAAACTCAAACGCAACACGGAAAAATTGAGTCCGAGTTAGTTGAAATTGCAAATATGCAACACGCCCTATCTGTAAAAGAGCAAAAGGAACTTACAGGCAGCCTTTGGCTTAAAAAAGATAGTCATTTACCGATTTCAGGTTCAATTAAAGCACGTGGTGGTATTTATGAAGTCTTGGCTCATGCTGAAAAACTAGCAATTGAGGCAGGGCTTCTCACGTTAGAAGACGATTACAGTAAACTCGACCAAGATGCATTTCGGACATTTTTTTCCAAATATCAAATTGCAGTAGGCTCTACAGGTAATCTTGGTTTATCTATTGGTATTATGAGTGCGAAGCTCGGCTTTAGAGTGACAGTGCATATGTCTGCCGACGCAAGGCAATGGAAAAAGGATAAATTGCGTTCATTGGGCGTTAACGTGGTTGAATATGACAGTGATTATGGGGTTGCTGTAGAGCAGGGACGTAAAGCTGCAGAACAAGATCCAAATTGCTTTTTTATTGACGATGAAAATTCAACAACATTATTTTTAGGTTATGCCGTTGCGGGAGTACGTTTAAAACAGCAGTGTGAGCAAAAGCAGATTAAAGTCGATGCTGAACATCCATTATTTGTTTATTTACCTTGTGGCGTAGGTGGTGGTCCCGGTGGCGTGAGTTTTGGGCTTAAACTTGCTTTTGGTGAGCATGTACATTGTATCTTTGCAGAACCCACGCATTCACCTTGTATGTTATTGGGTGTGCATACAGGACTGCACGATGAGATTTCAGTAAATGATATTGGTTTAGATAACATTACTGCTGCAGATGGGTTAGCTGTTGGTCGTGCTTCTGGATTCGTAGGGCGAGCTATGGAACAGTTAATTGATGGTTACTACACGATTCATGATGAACGTTTATATGAGCTGATTGCACTTTTAAATCAAACGGAAAATATTCAAGTTGAGCCTTCAGCAGCGGCTGGCATGATGGGATCATATTATGTGCAAACTACTCCTGATTATTTAGCTTTGCATCAATTGTCAGCAGAGAAGTTAAATCAGGCGACACATGTCGTCTGGGCAACTGGTGGCGGTATGGTGCCACCGGATGAAATGCATAAATATTTGACACATAGTCAAAACAAATAATTAGATCAAAAAAGGCCCAATTCGAAAATTGGGCTTTTAATTTCATTATTTTTTAGAGAATTTCTTAAAAGGAAGTTTCTCTGCTGCAAAACCGTAAATAGCAGCAAAAGGGAGAGCTGTTCGGGCTAAATAAGCCACACGCCATAGACCACCGTGATTGGCACCTTCCATCATTAATTCTAGAGGATGATCAAGTACAGTTTCTGGGTTTGCTACAGAGTACTCACTCCTTAAGTCATGAATCCATAGCGCTGCCATAATCGCATTGGTCGTTTCAGGGCTGAATGCTTCAACATCAAAAAGTTCAGCACCATTAAATGCTGCTTTAAGTAGTGGGTTTTTGGTCACCGAGTGAGTTGTGGTAGACGGAGCAATATTAATACTTACACGTTGGCCTTGATGACGAGCAAGTGTTGCACGCCATTGTTGAATGCGTTTTGCCAAAGCATAGTTTGGTCCTTGTTCAACTACTAAGCAGTCTGCAATGCCATAAGTTTTACCATTCTCACTGGTAATTAAATCTTGATAAGGCGCTTGGAAAAAACGTTTAAGTGAAAGAGCAGAAACCCCTTTCGCAGCCATTTTCTGTAGTTGTGAACGCGATTTAAATTTCTCTTGAGCTGCTTCTGCAACTTCTTGAGGTACTGCGTAAACATCGGTTGGAGTACACATAAACATTAAGCTGGTATCTGATTTATGTTCACTCACATATTGCATAATGCTGTCCATTGCCATTGAAACACGGACATGTTTTTCACCGTCTAAATACGCAATAGCAGCTAAATCTAACTTTTGTGGAAATTGAACTAACCACTGTGCAATTTCTGGAAGTTGAGTCAGTAAATTGGCACCTAATTTATCTCTTAACTCAGAGGCTTTTGCTGACGAGTCAACTGATTCAATCGTTGGTGCAATAAGCGTTGCATTTCCATTTTTAATCGTATTTAAGATTTTGCCCCACACTCGTGAATTTGGTAAGTCTATTGCAATAATATTAGCTTTCCATTTTGCCAGCCAAGGTAAGGGGCCAGCTTCTGATGCTGCACCAAACAACACCATAGTACGGTCTGATAAATCAAACCATTCAGGATGTGCGATAGCTTCACGTAATGCGTTTGCATGGCTTGGTTCAATAATTCCTTCATTTTCCCATTTTTGAATTTGGTCAAGGAGACTTTGTCCACTGAGTTTCTGACCTTTATATGGAACATACCATTCCGGTGCCGATTCACTTTCGCCTTTGAACTTTACTGTATTTAAAGGTGCAGATGCAGGAATGCGAAGAGCATCTTTTAAAAGGTAATGTTTGCCATCTCTAAAAAAATCAAAAAGATGGTGTGCCTTATGTAACCCTTGTTTTGCAATGGTGATTGGATTGTTGTTATTAGAAAGTCCATGCTGAACAAGCGATTTAAAGTATGTTGGATAATTTTTCCGCCAGTTTTTTTCAGTCAAAATCTGTTGAGCAGTTTTATTATCTACAATAGATAAAGCTTCTGACAAAATCTCTTGGCCTGTGCGAGAAGTACTTTGCTTTTTTGTTGAAGCGTGTATTGGAAATTGTAGACCTTCTACTTGACTCTGACTGGACATAAAATATCTCACTTGTACGGTATCATTAATATACAGGTGTATACATTATCTATGCCAACGTAAAGAAACGAGTGGCAATAACTGACAAAATGAAAATTAAATTATTTATGTGATAGAGGTGGTTTGAGTGAATTTTTATGATAATTCGATCTCATTTTTACCTCATTTTTTTTCACATTTCTAGAACATTTTTATGGACTTACGTTACATAAATGATTATTTTGTATAGAGCGAATTCATCAGGTCTAAACTGAAGATAAAATGTTCAAAATGTATCAATAAAAAAGATACGATGATGATTAAAAAACTAGACTTTTTTATTAAACGATAAGACTAGTGAAACGGAATAAGAAAGAATTGGGGTGAAACTAGATGGAAGACAACGTAAGATTGTCTTTTAAAAATCTTGGGGATATGGTGATTTTTTTGCATCATAATTTTCTAGTTTCGCCCCATCTAATTTTGGGTGAAACCCTTCACGTGAGCTGTAAGTCATCTTGCTAAAGGGCAAGGTCAATTCGTTACAGTCTACCTAAATCTTTAGCAACGGCCTTTCTTAGCTTGTCCTGGTGGACAGAAGTCTCCTGGATGTCCGTAATGTGGTGAATCTGGATCGACCACAACACTGCCAGCTGGGGTATAAACTGCACAAGCAGATAGTGATAGTGTGAAAATTGCAGCTGCACAAACTAGTAATGTTTTCATATTGTTCTCACTTTTTATCATTTTCCCTTTTACTATCTACTATAAAAATTATTAGATGGTTTTTTGATCTACTTTTGGTTAAGAAATATCAATACTACAAAATAGTTTTAACTTGTTAAGGTGTACGTAAAATTGTTCTAAAACCAACATGTGTAGCAGCTAAATCAAAATCTTGAGGGTAACGGCTACTGTTGCGATAACGTGAACAATAATTTTCAGCACACAAAAATGAGCCTCCTTTAATGACATATTGGGTACTGCTCATTTCTTTTTGTCTTAAATCAGAATAATTACCCATATGCTGATCATGTGCGCCTTGGTAGGGAGAGGATGTCCATTCCCAAACATTTCCAATCATATCGAATAGTTTAAAGCCATTAGGTTTAAAACAGCCAACAGGAGCAATACCAGTAAAATTATCTTGATTCAAATTTTCAAAAGGAAATGCACCTTGCCAGTAATTTGCTTGGGGATGCTGATGCTCATCGGTAGGTGTTTGGTGTAAAGGCGTGTCGGTCTGTGAGTTTGCTTTAGCGGCGTATTCCCATTCAAGTTCTGTGGGTAAATCGCGTCCTAGCCAAACTGCATAATGCTCAGCATCATTTTTTGTCACGTAGCGTACAGGTTCATGAGGGTTGGGGAGTGCGCCATTTTTGCCGTTTGGGGTCTTCCATGTATATCCAGATTTGAGTTGCCACCATTGCTGTGGGTGATGAGGGTTTGGTGAAAAAACAGCAGCCTGTTTTTGTTTTTCAGCATCGGTAATATAACCAGTGGCATTTACAAAACTTGAGAACTGAGCAACAGTGACCTCAGTTTGATCAATCCAGAAACCTTTAACTTCGCGCTGTTTTTTTCCGAAATTAAGCTCATCAGGATAAGCTTTTTCAGAACCAAAATTAAAATGCCCATCTGGAATGAACAACATTCCAGCCGTTGTATTTTTAAGCCAACCTGCAGGAAGGCCTGTATAGCTTTTACATTGTTCAATAGAACCCAAAGCAGCCGATGGGGTGGCTTGCTTTGGTAAAACTGTTTTTGTGTCAGAGCTATGTTCAGACTTACTACAGCCTGTGATGAATAACAGGCTGATTGTAGTGCTTAAAACCAGTTTCAATTTCATTTGGCGTTATATTCCTGTACGCCATTTTGTTCAGTGTATTTTTGATAAACCGAGAGCAACTCTTGTACTTTTGCTGGGTAAAGCTGCGCAACATTGTGATTTTCACCACGATCAGTGGCAATGTTATAGAGCTCCCAAGTACTCGTGCCTAATTCAGGGCGACCTTGAAGCGCAATTTTCCATTCGCCTTGTTTGGCATATTTACTACCATGGAGTTCATCGGCAAAGCTGAAATTTGCTGGACGGATGGTTTGTGATTTATTTTCAAGTACAGATTTCCAAGAATAACCGCTCGGTGTATTAATGGTTCGACCTTTATATTGGCCCTGAGGGACTTGAATATGGGCATAATCTAATAAGGTTGGAAAAACGTCGAGTACAGATGCAAAGCTATGATTGGTTGCTTCTGCTTTTTTCTGATTTGGTAATTTCACAATAGCAGGTGCAGTCGTTGCACCTTCGCCAGCCGTATCTTTCCATAAGTGGAAAGGTGCCGCACTGACCTCGGCCCAACGTGGTCCAATATAGTGGTATGAAGTAGGCGTACCTACGTTTGTTACAGAGTTATCAAAACCAGATTCACTACCATATCCACCACGAATAAAACCTTCTGCGCCATTGTCAGAAACAAAGAAAATTAAAGTATTTTCATAAAGATTATTTTGTTTTAGATATTGGATAATTCGGCCCACGTTGGCATCAAGATTTTCTACCATACCTGCGTAGATTTCCATTTTACGTGCTTCAAGTGCTTTCTGTTCAGCCGTTAACTCATCCCATTTTCCATATTTCTGTGGTGCATTTTGTGTTGCAATTGGTTCTGCTGCTTCAAAGTTTGTCGGAATAATTCCAAGCTGTTTTTGGCGAGCTATACGTGCTTTACGAATAGCATCGTAGCCAACATCATAAACGCCACGATATTTGTCACGGTATTCAGCAGGTGCCTGTATAGGCCAGTGAGGAGCGGTATAGGCAGCATAGGCAAAGAAGGGCTTGCCACTATTTTTGCCTGACTCTAAGTAGCTCAGTAATTTGTCGGTAAAATAGTTGGTTGAGAAGAAGTCATCAGGTAATGCTGAAACAGGAATAATTTGTCCATCTTCGGTATAGGTCGAGTTTCGTTTAAAGGCACTTGGAGCTTGTTTAAAGTGATGGTCTAGACCTTGTAATAAGGTAAATGAATGATCAAAACCTTTGGCATGTGCATTGGTTTCAGGGGTTAACCCTAAATGCCACTTACCACTAATATATGTCCGATAACCATTGTCTTTGAGCACCTGAGCAATCGATAAAGAGCGTTCATTTAAATAACCTTCATAGCCTGGCTGCCCTTTTAAATGGTCTGGTGTAAGCTCAGCCATAGCTCCTATACCTGCTAGATGATGGTCAGTACCAGAAATGAGTTGCGAGCGAGTAGGGGAACAAGTTGGTGCAGTATGATAGTCCGTTAAAAGTCGACCTTCTTGCGCCAGACTATCAATATTAGGCGTATGAATTTCACCACCAAAGGCTCCTAAATCTGAATAGCCTAAGTCATCGGCCATAATGAACAGAATATTGGGTTGCTTTGATATAGTTGCTGCAGTTTCTTGTGAATTATTATCGTTACAGCCAGCTAAAGATAAGCTAAATAATGCAATTGAAAGACTAGATAAAAGAGCTTTGTACTTCATTGTATCATCTGAATTATTAAAAGAATTGTGCACGAGTTTAATCAGATGGTTTTTGCAATCAAAACAAGGAATTGATCAAAGAAAATCAGAAAAATGTCTGAGCATTTATATTCATAAATAAATGAGAAAAAAAGAAAAGCCCGTAATGGGCTTTTCAAAAATATTCAGTTTAAAATGGCAAACGGGTAAGTTGATCTAGGAAATGCGGAACCACTCTTGGTTCAATCAAGATTGTTACAATCACGCCGTAAGCCGCACCCCATAAATGGGCACTATGGTTAATATGAGTATTGCCACGTTTGCCTGCCCAAATGCTATAAGCGACATATAAAACCGCAAAAATAATCGCTGGTACAGGAATAAAAAACACAAAAATCAGCTTCCATGGCTGAAACAGAATATAAGCAAATAGAACAGCAGATACCGCTCCTGAAGCTCCAAGACTTGCCCAGTTTGCATCATTTTTATGTTGTAGATAGCTTGGTAAAATCGCAAAAATTAAACCGCCTAAATAGAACAACACAAAGCCCATGTCATAAAAATATTGGCGATAAAAACTCTCAATAATACTGCCAAAGAAAAACAGGGTAATCATGTTGAACAGTAAATGTGTCCCATCTGCATGAATAAAGCCATGTGTAATGAAGCGATCAAATTGTCCACGTTGCATTGCAGGAGGCCAGAAGATCAGCCGGTTCATCACGTTTTGGTTGCTAAAAGCAATTAAAGAGATAATGACCGTAATAATAATAAGAGTAACTGTATGGTTAAATGGCAAATGCAACATAAGAAATATTTAAAAAATGATCAATACTGGCTCAATAATGCCATTAAAAACTTAAGTTGAAACCCTGTTGTGTATAAATCCGACAAATTTAGTTGATTTTTTTTAAATCCACCTCATCTTCGGTTAATATAAAGGCATCAGCTTGAGGAATATTGTTATGTCGACTGAGAACACCAACACTGCTGTTGCAGAAGAAATTCCGAACCTTTTGATTACACCATCTGCACAAGAGTATTTGCACGAATTATTGGCGAAGCAAAATACTCCGGGAATTGGCGTTCGAATTTTTGTTGAACATCCGGGTACACCACGTGCAGAGTGCTGTATGGCATATAGCGCACCAGAAGAAGTGGTACCAACGGACTATAAACAGGACTATCCTGATTTTCCTGCATACATTGATGCACCGTCTATTCCATATCTTTTAGACGCTGTAATTGATTACAACAAAGACCGTTTCGGTGGTCAGTTAACTTTCCGTGCACCAAATTCAAAAGTGCCACGTGTAGGACCAGATGCTTCAATTGAAGAACGTATTACTTATATTCTTCAAGCAGAAATTAACCCAGGTCTTGCAGGGCATGGCGGTAACTGTAGTTTGGTAGAAGTACAAGACGACCCAGAACATGGTTTAACTGCTGTATTAAAATTTGGTGGTGGTTGCCAAGGTTGTTCTGCAATTGATGTGACTTTAAAACAAGGTGTAGAAACAACCTTGAAAGAAAACATTCCTGAGCTTCAACGTGTGGTTGACCAAACAGACCATACACAAGCTGAAGGCGCTTACTTCAAATAAAATTATTTGAAAAATGAAATAAAAAAGCCTCTATATGAGGTTTTTTTATTATTCAATATAAATAATGATAATTATTATTAATATCATTTGTAATTTTATTTATCTTTGTTACAATGCGAAACTGAAAATGAGAGATGTTTAATAAATCAATATATTGGGAATACTTATGTCGAAGCGTATTATCCAGTCAGTGCTTTCTGTTTCAGTACTGGCAAGTATGATGTCTATGACTTATGCTGCACAAAGCGAGCAAGAACAAGCATTAGAAAAGCCTGCTGAACCTGTGAAATTGGAAACAATTTTTGTAACAGCTGAAGAGCAGGTGAAGCAATCGCTCGGTGTGTCGGTGATTACCAAAGAAGATTTAGAAAAGCTACCTGTTCGTAATGATATTTCTGACTATGTACGTCGTATGCCGGGTGTCAATTTAACTGGTAATAGCGCAACAGGGCAGCGTGGTAATAATAGACAAATTGATATTCGTGGAATGGGGCCTGAAAACACACTTATTTTAGTGGATGGTAAACCAATTAACTCTCGTAATTCAGTTCGTTATGGTTGGAAAGGAGAGCGTGATACACGAGGCGACTCAAACTGGGTACCAGCAGAAGCAATCGAGTCGATCGAAGTTTTACGTGGACCAGCAGCAGCTCGTTATGGCTCTGGTGCTGCGGGTGGTGTAGTCAATATTATTACTAAAAAAGTGACGAATGAAACCCATGGTTCGGTAGAGTTTTATACTTCACAACCTGAAGACTCTAAAGAAGGTGCATCAAATCGTGTTGGTTTTAACGTAAGTGGGCCATTGATTAAAGACGTTTTGTCTTATCGTTTATATGGTAATTACAATAAAACAGAAGCTGACGACGTCGATATTAATAAATCAATAGGTAGTACAGCAGCTGGCCGTGAAGGCGTTAAAAATAAAGATATTTCAGGCCGTTTAGCTTGGCAGGCAACAGACCAGCAAACTGTCTTACTCGATGTTTCTTCTAGCAAACAAGGCAATATTTATTCTGGTGATTCTCAGTTAAATGCAAATGCCCAAGCGGATACGATTCTTTCGCAGCTCATCGGTAAAGAAACCAATACTATGTACCGTGATAGCTATGCATTAACGCATGAAGGGGATTGGTCTTGGGGTAAAAGTAAGCTCGTTGCTCAATATGATAAAACTCACAATAAGCGCCTTCCTGAAGGTTTGGGCGGTAGCACAGAAGGAAAAATTAATAATCTGGATGACAAAGCCACTTCACGCTTAGAAACGCTTCGATTAAATGGTGAAGCCAATATTCCTTTTGAATATTATGTACCGCATGTATTAACAGTAGGTACTGAATGGGTTGAAGACAGATTTAAAGATAATATTTCGACAAATCAGGGTACAGACAGTAGTGGTTCGGGTTATGGCGATCAATTAGCTAAAGGCAATCGCAGTAAAATGGAATCACGTATTGCTTCTGCATATATCGAAGATAACCTAAAATTTACAGACAGCACTGATGTGGTATTAGGTTTACGTTTCGATGATCACAGCAAATCTGGTTCTAACTGGAGCCCAAGCTTAAACATTACTCAAAGACTCAATGATTATTTCACTTTAAAAGGTGGGGTAGCAAAAGCCTATAAAGCACCGAATATGTATCAAAATGCCGAAGGGTATTTGTTAAGTACAAATGGTAATGGTTGTCCAGCTAATATTGATTCACGTTGCTTGTTGCAAGGTAATGGTGATTTAAAACCCGAGACTTCCGTAAACAAAGAGCTTGGTATTCAGTTCCAAAAGGATATCGTGAATGCGAGCTTAACTTGGTTCCGCAATGACTATAAAGATAAAATTGTAGCTGGTACAAATGTTGTTGGAACAGTGGATGGTTCAAGCACCAATGCAAATACAGGCGCTGTGACCAATACCAAGTGGAATATCTTACGTTGGGAAAATACGCCTAAAGCATTAATTCAAGGTTTTGAGGGAAGCTTGGGATTAGACTTCGGTGATATCCGCTGGACTAACAACTTTACTTATATGATGGACTCGAAAGATAAACAGACAGGGAACCCATTATCTTTAGTACCAAACTATACGATTAACTCAATTTTTGATTATGACATTACAGATCAGTTAGATGTGAATTTTGTGTTCACTCAATATGGCCGTCAAAAATCACGCCAGTTTGCCGAGAATAGACTCGAATCGGGGATTGGCTCAGGTGGAGCAAATTCTGCACTTAAGCCAAGTACTGTAAAAAGCTATAGTATTGCTGGAATTAACGTCGGTTATAAATTTTCAGATAATATAAGTACACGCGTTGGTGTAAGTAATCTATTTGATAAACAAATTTTAAGAGATAGTAACTCAATTAGCCAAACTTACAACGAGCCAGGTCGAGCTTATTATGCATCTTTAAAATATTCTTTCTAAACAAGACTTATGGCAAAGGCGCTTCAGGCGCCTTTGTTATTTAAAATATCTAATGCTTTTTCAGAGTAATAAAACTTTTCTAAGTACACACGGGCACGGCGTCTTAAATGTCCTGTTGTAACGAGTTGCTGTAATACGGGTACAAGTAACTGAGTAAGTTCATGTTGTACTAGGCTTTCTTCAATATTTAGGTCTCGCAGTAATAAGTCAAAATTACGTTCTTGGTTACGCGCGTACCACGTATAAATACCATCATGGACTTGTTGTTTTAGATAATCAGTTTGACGAATATGGTCCCAAATTTCATGCCCTAAACCAACCGTTTTGGTTAAATCTTCAGTTTCTATATAATTTTTTAAAACAGAAAGTGGCATCGTTTTAACTTTATGCCAAATATTAGCTTGAAAGTGATAAAGCTTATCATTGTCAAAATGTTGGTTTAAAACACGTTCACTCATTTGGCTGAGTTTTAAAATATTCTTTTGCAAATAATGGTTAATCGTGTCATCGAGATTAGAATCGGTCATGGTTTCTAATACCGATTTGCCCATTTTCATAAAACGACCTACACCTGGTACGCGTTTTGACATAGATTCATCTAAATAATCATGCATTGTTTGCTGAATCAGTTGCGTGAGCAGTGCAGAAAAGGCTGGATTATTTACAATTGTTTTAATGAGTTTTTTACGATGCTGTTCTTTACTTGCAACGTATTGTGCAATTCGGTCAATCGTTAGAACAGGAATAATATCCTCAATAGTTGCTGTATCATTTGCAGGATGAATGAGTGCAAAGCGAATATGCTCTGCAATCTGTTCAATTAGAAAATCAGAAGCTGGTGTATCTAAAATTTGCTTTTGAATAAGATGTTGAATCTGTTCAAAAGTCCACAATTGTTGTAATTGCCGACTCCCCAACCAATGATAAAACTGCTCAAACTCTTGTTGGATGACTTGAGTCTGAGCAAATTGCTCATCTAAAAAATCTAGATGAGCTTCAATAAGTTTTTCAATGATTGGTTGGGTAGACATAAGGTCTCACAAGTCCGAAGTTTTATTTAATGAGAAATCGTTTTTGACGCTTGATTTGTTTCTACTTTAAGTAAAAACGGTACATATTGTTGAATAACCAATTGCTCAGCCTCCAAAATTGGCATATGGCCTACGTTTTCTAAAATGACAGGAGGTTGTGCATTTTTTAAGAGACTTTTGAGCTCACTCGCCACCTCTACATTAATAATTTTATCTTGTTTGCCCCATAAAATGAGTGTGGGTGCATCAATGGTTTTGGTAAGCACTGCAAATGAGCCTGGAGTGTAGACTTTATTAAGTGCGATCAGTTGATCAACTAGTTTTTGTGTTTGTGGTCCCTGATTAATCATCAGTTTTTCCTGAGCTTGTAAGAACTCTTTAGGAATAAATGGAGGATTAAACATGGTTTGTTTTAACAAATAGTTAAAGTCACCTTTTTTAGAGACTAAAAGTTGTTTTAGATAGGTAGGATCTTTGAGATAAATTGTGTTGGCAGAACGGAAAATACCGCCGCTATCAACTAAAAATAGACTCTTAGTTTCAAATGGATATTGTCCAGCATACAGCAAGGCTATGGAACCGCCCAGTGAGTGTCCTGCAATATGGATTGGGCCCTTCAAATTTTCAGCTTCAACAAACCGACGTAATTTTTCAGCTAAGTTGGGAACAGAATAATCGAAATCTTGAGCAACGATTGTTTCGCCACTCCCCGGTAAATCAGGAATAATGACATGATAATTTGTAGTTAAGTAATGTGCTACTCGGTTCCAGTTATCTCGACTACCACCTAACCCATGAATGAGCAGTAAAGTTGGCTTCGTGCTAGAACCACCTTCACTATATGACCAAGTGATATCACCAACTTTTAATTTTTTGCTTTGCAGTCCAGCCCAGCTACGTTCTTGCTGTAATACGGTCTGAAAGTTGATATCAATATTATCGGCTGCCTGTGCTTGAGAAATACTCATCACTGAAAATAAGCTACAAGAAGCTATAGTCAATACAGTAGCAGTTTTTTTCATGGAGGCTTTAATTGATGCAGACAGCCTAGTCATAGTTTTCATCCTTGAAGCTTAAACGAGTTTGAAAAATTATTGAAAAACTTTGCCAATGAGTCATTTGCCAAACGTTTGGAATGAAGAAAATTATAGTCAATCTAGGAACTAAAGTATGTCTATTTTTTCACTAAACAGTAGGGAATTGAGCAGTAATAGCTGATTAAAATCGATTAGGCATTTTTAAATTTTTTCATAACAAAGGATTTATTTTTTGTCAGTGACATTCAAATTTTGACACATTAAAATAATTTCTAACCTTGAAAAAACAATGGAAATATAAAATGCCTACTGCGCAAGAAGTTTTAGATCGTCTGAAAGCTGGTAATCAACGATTTGTAAATGGAAATACTTCCCTTGCAAAAACCTTATCGCACCATGAACGTGCTGAAATGGCAAAGGACCAAAATCCGTTTGCGATTGTATTAGGTTGTTCAGATTCTCGTGTACCAGCAGAAATGGTATTCGATCAAGGTCTTGGTGACTTATTCGTAATTCGTGTTGCTGGTAATGTGGTTGCCCCTTCACAAGTTGGTAGCGTCGAGTTCGCAGCAGAGCGTTATGACTGTCCAGTTGTAATTGTATTGGGACACAGTCATTGTGGCGCGATTCAAGCAACAATTGATACGTTGATGAATCCTGACCACCCACCGTCATCTAACTTAATGTCAATTGTGAACCGTGTTCGTCCATCAGTTGAAATTTTAATGCAAACTGATCTGAAGAATGATTTGAAAAAACTTTCATGTCATGCAGTACGTTCAAACGTTTTTGCTTCGGTCAATCAATTACGTCATGGTTCTGCTGTATTAGAGAGCCTAATCGCAAAAGGCGAATTGATTGTTGTTGGTGCTGAATATTCGTTAGAAACTGGTGAAGTTACTTTTTTTGACTTCTGAGCAGATTGAAAAAATTTAAAACTAAAAGGTGCCTATAGGGCACCTTTTATGTATGGATAAGCCAAATTAAGTAATTTTGTTTGTGCTTGAGCATTTGGATGAATCAAGTCATTTTGCATTAGTTGTTTTTGACCAGCGACGCCATCAAGGAAAAACGGTAGCAGTTTCACCTGATATTTTTGACTTACAGTTTTATAGTTATTCTCGAATGCTTTGCTATAAGCAGTTCCATAATTTGGCGGAATTTTCATACCAAAAAGAATAACCTGCGCTTTTTGTTTTTGGCTTAATTGAACAAGCTGAGACAAATTTTGTTGAATCATTTGTGGGGGTTGCCCACGTAAACCATCATTTCCGCCTAACTCAATAACAACAACCTCTGGTTTATAAGTTTGTAAAAGTTTAGGTAATCTCGCTAAAGCGCCACTTGTAGTTTCACCACTCATGCTTGCATTGACCACCTTATGTTGTTTGGGATACTGTTGGTCTAAGCGTTTTTGTAGTAATTGTACCCAACCTTGTTTAGGGTCTATTCCATAACCGGCACTAATACTATCTCCTAAAATTAAAATAGTTTTTGCCGAGACCAACATGGGCAACATGCTCAATGAGATGAGTAAGAGGTTTTTAGGACCAAACAAATAAGATTTATACATTTGTGTTTCAACTCGAATACTAAACATATAGGACTGTCCACATCATGCCACAACCTATTATTGCTGCCCATAAAGTTACACAAACTATTCAGATTAACCAAAATCAGTTTACGATTTTAAAAAACATTGATTTAGAGATTTATGAAGGTGAGCAGGTAGCAATTACTGGACGTTCTGGCTCAGGTAAATCGACTTTGTTGGGTATTTTAGCGACTTTAGACCAACCGTCGGAAGGAGAGGTGTGGTTATGTGGACAGGCTGTTCATGAGTTAACAGAGGAACAACGCGCTCAGATTAGAATGCAACATATTGGTTTTGTATTTCAGTCTTTCCAACTTTTACCGCAACTAAGTGCGCTTGAAAACGTGATGTTACCGCTTCGGTTGCGTAAAGACTTTGATTATAAAATTGCTGAGCAAAAAGCCTTAAACTGGTTGCATAGAGTAGGGTTGAGTCGACAAGCCGAACAAACGCCTAAAGTCTTATCTGGAGGTGAGCAGCAGCGTGTAGCAATTGCTCGGGCTCTGATTGCCGAACCACAAATTATTTTTGCCGATGAGCCAACTGGGAACTTAGATGGGCAAACAGCTCAAGAAGTTGAAGGTCTCCTTTTTGATTTAAATAAAGAGCTTGGCACTACACTTATTTTGGTTACACATGACCGCGATTTAGCTGGGCTTTGCCAGCGTCATGTTGAACTAGATGATGGTTGTTTAAAGACAGTACAGGGTGGTTAGACTATGCGTAATCTACTTAAACCACTTTTATTACAAAGCTTTCGTACTGGTGGGTTATATTTACTCATTATTGCGCTTTCACTTGCGATTAGTGCAACAACAGCTCTCAAGTTCAGTAATGATCAGGTTAAAAATGCGGTAAGCCTACAAGCGTCACAAATGTTAGCAGCGGATTTAGTTCTGTCGAATAACGAACCTCTAGACACTAAATGGCAGAAAAAAGCAGACCAGCTTGGTTTAAGCCAGACTCATGTGACCATGTTTAGTTCTATGGCACATACTCAAAATCAGTTTGTCATGGTTAATGTCAAAGCAATAGAGCCAGCATTTCCGTTAAGAGGACAGCTTGAGATTGCACCAAATGCACAGAGTATTCAACCCGGCCAAGTGTGGTTAAGTCAAAGAGCAGCCGATTTACTTAAAGTTAAACTAGGCGATACGGTTTCTATTGCAGATGCCGAATTTCGTTTTAGTGGTGTCATTGTACGTGATTCGAATCAGGAACTCGGCTTTTCAGGTTTTTCGCCTACCGTTATTATTCATCAAGCCGATATAGCTAAAACGCATGCAATTCAAACTGGCAGTAGAATCGATTATCGACTATTAATGTCTGGTCAACCTGATCAGGTACAAAACTTTAGCAAGCAATTTAAACAGCAACATAAACCCGTAAATGATCAGGAAGAACCTGCAGGTTTACGCTTACGCGATGCAAGTGAATCCAATAGTAGATTATTACGTCCATTAGAAAACTTAGATACCTTTTTACAACTCGCGAATATTTTAACGATTTTATTATGTGGTATTGCGATTGCTTTAACGAGTCAACGTTATGTTCAGCAAAACCAAGACCATATTGCTTTAATGCGTTGTTTGGGTGCCAGTAAGTTCCAAATTTTATGGGCATATATCGGGCTACTTTTCTTAGTCAGTACAATTTCGATTGTGATCGGTAGCATATTAGGAATAATGATGGGCTATGGATTGCTTGAGCTTATGTTGCAACTCATTCCACAACTAGAGTTAAGTTTCTCGGTAGTCGGTTTCTTAATTGGCCCCTTACCAATTGCTATTTTTACGAGTGTAATTGTGCTACTTGGATTTATTTTGCCAAGTATCTGGGAGTTGTTAAATACACCTCCAATTCGAGTTATTCGAGAGCAAGCAAAATCTCGAAAATCACTATTTTTTATGTTCTTTGCAGGCATTACCAGTCTTGTTATTTTTAGCTTAGTTTTAAGTGAAAACTTGATGCTCAGCATTATGGTGCTAGCTGCAATTATCGTTCTGTGTGTTTTGTTGTATACCGCTGTCTGGGTTTTGCTTCGTAGCTTAAAGAAGATGAAAACCCGTTTATCTTTTTATATTCGTTCACCATCGCAAAGTGCCTTACAAATTACAGCACTGGCTTTGGGTTTAAGCCTTATTACCGTGCTAAGCGTACTCAGGACAGATTTATTAGAGCGTTGGCAACAGCAGTTACCAGAAGGCACACCAAACCAGTTTGTTTATGGCCTACCACCATTTGATTTAAAAGCTTTTGAGCAACAATTAAAACAAAATGATTGGCAAAGTACGCCTCTGTATCCAAATATTCGTGGACGATTACTTGCAAAGAATGATGTTCCTTTTTCTGAAGATGCAATCAAGCAAAATAATTCTTTACGCCGTGAATTAAATTTAACGCAGTCAAACATTTTGCCAAATGATAATGTCATTACAAAAGGACAAGCCACTTTTAATGGCGTGGGACAAGTCTCAGTCGAGGCAAAAACTGCTGAAAGTTTAGATATTCAGATTGGAGATAAGCTGACTTTTAGCATGCCAGACGGTACTTTGCAGGCTAAAGCTGTGAATTTTAGAAGTGTTGAATGGGAAAGTTTTAGTCCAAATTTCTTCTTTATTTTTTCGCCCAAAACTTTAGATGAAAATGCGGGTAGCTACTTGGGTAGCTTTTATGTGCCTAAACAAGATCAGCCTAAAATGATTAATATTATCCAGCAATTTTCAAATACAGTTTTTATTGATGTTGACCGTATTTTGGATGAAGTAAAGCGTTTAATGAATGTATTAGTCAAAATCGTGACTGTACTTGCGGCTTTAGTTGGCTTTTCTGGAATACTCGTTTTAATTGCTTGTCTAAACCTGTTAATGGATGAGCGCCGTCGAGAGGTTGCTTTATTACGTTCATTTGGTTTGTCTAAAAATAAAATGAAGCAAATGCTGAGTTTAGAAATTGGATTTTTAGGGCTGTTAGCAGGCATTGTTGCCTGCTGTTTTGCCGAAGTAATTAGTGCAATAGCAAGTTATAAAATGAATATGGTTATACAGTGGCATATTGAAATATGGTTGATTTTACCACTTGCTATGATGTTGCTTTGTGCTCTCATTGGTCGATATAGACTTGGTTATCTTTGTAATTTACCACCACTACAAAGTTTGCGAGAGCTGAACCAGATTTAAGTTAAGGCAGTATTTCTGGGTTTTGAATTAAAATTTCATGCCAAAGTGGAAGCAATGGTGAGTTCAGCTGATTACAGTAAATATAGAAGCCGACTGTTAATAAGAGTCCTCCCATTAGACCCAAAAATTTTAAGGTCGTACTAAGTTTAGTACGGTAACTTAAATACCAAATCAGCGCGAGTAATGCACCCATAATCATACCGCCGACATGTGCAGCATTATTGATACCTGTGGCAACCAGACCGAATATAAGGTTAATCGCCATAATCATTAATAATGCTTTTTTATCGAGTATATAGGCTTGATGAGGTAGAGGAGGAAATAATGAAAGGACAGTTAAAGCTGCACCTAATCCCATCACAGCACCAGAGGCTCCAGCACTTACATGAGGGAGCAAGCTTTGGTCAAAATGTTGTAGTAATTCATGTCCATTTTGAATATTGATATAGCTACTTAAAAGGCTACCACACAGGCCAGCAAGCAAATATAGGCCGATAAAATATAAACGACCAAATAAAGCTTCAGCGACATTACCGAAAATATATAGGGCCCACATGTTAAGCATAAGGTGAATGATACCAAAGTGAAAAAACATGCTAGTAAATAAACGTTCGGGCTGTCCAGAAAAAGTAAGTGGTGTAAAATCTGCACCCCAGTGAAGAGCATCTTTTATGGCTGGGTCGCTAATGTCGACTCCAGATATAATTTGCCAGATGAACAAACCTACATTGATTGAGATCAGTAGGGCCGTCAGCCACCATGCTTGTACATTGAGTTTACGATTAATGTGCGGAGGCTGAGATTGCGTCATGCTATGCTTTTGTTATATATGAACATGCTTTACAGCTTAACATGAAAAAAGTTGAATACAGGAGATTGGGACGAACATGAAAGCTTTTATTGTTCGCGTGTTGTTAATTTTTATTGGTGCAATTCTCCTAATTCAGCTTTGGATTTTCTCAAGTTTAGTTTGGTGGCGTACTCATGAAGTTGATACTACCATGTTCATGCGAATTGATTATTGGTCAGATACATCTCGGCCGATCATTCATGAATGGCTCGACTATGATGATATTAGCGATAATTTCAAACATGCAATTTTAGCCGGTGAAGATGCAAAGTTTATTCATCATCATGGCTTTGACTGGGATGGTATTCGTTTTGCGCTAGAGCGTAATAATGAAGAGGGCGAAGTGGTTGCTGGTGGTTCCACTGTGTCTCAACAACTTGCAAAGAACTTGTTCTTATACAATAAGCGATCATTTATTCGCAAAGGCCAAGAAACAGTGGCGACATGGATGATGGAGCGTATGTGGTCAAAACGTCGAATTCTTGAGGTCTATATGAACTCTGTTGAATTTGGCAAACATTTATATGGTGTTGAAGCTGCTGCCCAATATTATTATGGTAAAAGTGCTAAAAATCTAACACGCGAACAAGCTGCTTTTTTAGCCGCGTTATTGCCTGATCCAAAATATTATCAAGATCATCGTAATGACCATAAACTACAATATCGAAAACGCGTTATTTTACGTTATATGAATAGCACCCAGATTCCTGAATAACTCTGTCTTAAAGATGTGTTATTTTTTTAGTTTTTATCAAATTGACATAATTTTGCAGCATACTATTTTGCAGAGATTTTGGTTGGAAAGAGATTAAGTTAGACATGAATACAGCGATTACAGCAACGACCCCAACAGAATATAGTTATAACGACCGTTATATTAATCGTGAATTGTCTATTCTTGACTTTCATTTGCGCGTATTGGAACAGGCAGTCGACCCTTTACATCCATTACTTGAACGAATGAATTTCTTGCTTATTTTTTCACGTAATTTAGATGAGTTTTTTGAAATTCGTGTAGCTGGTGTCATGGAGCAATATGCTCTAGGCAATGAAAGCCGAAGTCCAGATGGTTTAACACCTAGACAAGTCTTACAAAAAATCTCTGAGACTGCTCATGCTGCAATTGAACGTCAATATCGTATTTTAAATGAAGAAATCTTGCCTAAACTCCGTGAAGAAGATATTTGCTTCTTACGTCGTGGGGAGTTAACACCAGCTCAATCAGCTTGGGTTAAAAAATATTTTCAGGAACAAGTCGCACCTGTTTTAACACCAATTAGTCTAGATCCAGCTCATCCATTCCCGCGTTTAGTCAATAAAAGCTTGAACTTTATTGTGACCTTAGAAGGTAAAGATGCGTTTGGTCGTCAAATTGACTTAGCGGTTGTACCAGCACCACGCTCATTACCTCGGGTTGTACGATTACCAGATGAGTTGACAGGCGGTAAAGAGCATCATGTCATGCTATCTGCCATTATTCATGAACATGTATCAGACTTGTTCCCAGGCATGACTGCAACGGGTTGTTACCAATTCCGTGTTACCCGTAATGCCGATTTGGCGCTCAATGAAGACGTTGAAGATTTAGCAAAAGCTCTAAAAGGTGAGTTAAGTTCACGCCGATTTGGTCGTGCAGTTCGCTTAGAAGTGACTCATAACTGTCCACAGCATATTTATGAATATTTATTAGAAGAATTCGATTTAACCGATGAGCAACTATACAAAGTTGATGGTCCTGTAAACTTGGCTCGTCTGGTTTCAAACTTTAAACGTCCTCATTTGCGTTATGACTCACATACACCAGTCGTACCAAAAGTATTTAAAAAGACTGAGAGTATTTTCTCGGCTATGCAAAAGCAGGATATTTTGCTTCATCACCCATTTGAATCTTTTGCTCCAGTTATTCAGTTACTCCGCGAAGCAGCACGTGATCCACAAGTACTTGCAATTAAACAAACGCTTTACCGTAGTGGTGTTGATTCGGAAATTGTACAGGTCTTGGCTGAAGCTGCACGTAATGGAAAAGAAGTAACGGCAGTTATTGAGTTACGTGCTCGTTTTGATGAAGAATCAAACATTGAAGTGGCGAATGTACTTCAAGAAGCAGGAGCGGTAGTCGTTTATGGCATTGTGGGTTATAAAACGCATGCCAAAATGATTATGGTAGTACGCCGTGAAAATAATAAATTGGTACGTTATGTTCATTTAGGAACAGGTAACTACCATGCGATGAATGCCCGTATTTATACCGATTATGGTCTCATGACGACCGATAAAGACTTATGTGAAGACGTACACCGTATCTTCCAAGAGTTAACAGGTATGGGCAAAATGGCAAAACTGAAAAAGTTGCTCCATGCACCTTTTACTTTGCATGCTCAGCTCATCAACTTTATTGATGAAGAAATTGCCAATGCTAAGGCTGGTCGTAAAGCTCAAATTATTGTGAAAGTGAATGCTTTAACTGAAGTTCAATTAATCAATAAATTGTATGAAGCTTCTCAAGCAGGGGTGCAGGTAGATCTCATTATCCGTTCGATTTGCTGCTTACGTCCAGGATTACCGAATTTATCGGAAAACATTCGAGTACGTTCAATCGTAGGGCGCTTCCTTGAGCATACGCGTGTTTATTACTTTAGTAATAACGGTGATGCACGTATTTACTGTTCAAGTGCAGACTGGATGGATCGTAACCTATTTAATCGTGTTGAAGCATGTTTCCCAATCGAAGACCCAGCATTGAAGAAACGAATTTATCAGCAAGGTCTTCTTAATTATTTGCAAGATAATCAGCAAGCTTGGTTATTACAAGGTGATGGTACTTGGGTTCGTGCCCAACCTGCTGAAGGTGAAAAATTGCATAATGCTCAAAGGGAATTATTAGAAACATTTAAATAAAACTTAATATTAGAAAACCGACTTTATGTCGGTTTTTTTAATTATATGAAATTCATAGTATTTTAGTCTGAATACTTAAATGGTTGCAGGATATACAATAATAATTTGAAATAACGCAATATGTTTAAAAAATATGTGATTCTTTGCATAAAACTTTGAATATTAAAAATATACAAATCACGAGAAATCTACTTTAATACGCCGCATTAAATATACTTAACTTTGGTAAGTGAATAATATGCAATGCTTTATTAAAAGTTTATTTATTAGAATATTTTTAGGGGTAATGCCAGTGACTGCTTATGCAGATCAAAAGTGTTATGGAGATATTATTGTGTTTCATAAATATGATGATCAAATGATATATCCCTATTTTGTACAGCCGCCTAGGCAGAAAAATAAGAAGATTGAAACACAAAATAAATCTATAAACATTCAAAAAAGAAAAACGACTCAAGATGAGCAGTTAGCAAAAAAGAAGGCCGAAGAGACTCAATCAAAAAAAATAGAAGAAAAGAAAACTCTTGAGAATAAAAAACAGCTTGATGCAGCAGTGGCTAAAGAAATTTTAGAAAATGGTGAAAAAAAATGGATGGTACAAGTCGCATTAGCACCTAATCAAAATAAAGCAAATATGCTCCAGTCACAATTGCACGCCAAAGGATATAAGGTTGTGACTAGTCCAACCACAAAAGGAATACGGGTCATGATAGACCCAGCGAATGATTATGCGATTGCACAAATCATTCGAGAAAAAATCATTTCAGATGAGAATTTAGATTTGAAATCAGCTTGGGTTTTCAAATGGGCATCTTTAACAGTGCAGTAAAAGAAAAAGGAGTCCGAAGACTCCTTTTTTTATTCATGTAAATTTGTTGTGATTTTCTGCATGATTTGCAGGAGTACATCAAATTCGCTTTGTAGTGGTGTACTTTTACGTGTAACGAGTGCCAGAGTACGACTTGGGGCATCTTCAATTGGTTTTGCAGTAATCTGATCATTAAACTTGATCATACTATTTTCAATTGCGATTTCTGGTAAAAGCGTAAAACCTAAATTAGAAGACACCATCTCAACTAAGGTAGGTAATGAACTTGCTTTTAAACGATTATCGTTTTTACGCTCACCAATTGGACACGCACTTAATACGTGGTCACGTAAGCAATGGCCTTCTTCAAGTAAAATCAGTCGTGACAAATCGAGGTCATCTAGAGAGTTTGCTTGAAGCGCATTTGTATCTTGTTTACTGCAAACAAGATACAAATTTTCTTTTGAAATTTCAGCTACTTTTAGACTTCTTGTGTCAAAAGGTAGTGCAAGAACGATCATGTCCAAATTACCATGCTCTAATCGCTCTACAATTTTCTCGCTTTGAGCTTCATGTAAATGCAACTGAATTTTTGGTAATTGGTGATGCACTTCATCAAGTAACCGTGTCAGGATAAAAGGTGCAATGGTTGGAATAACACCCAAATGAAGATCACCAGTTAATGGTTCACTCATTTCACGGCTTAAACGCATTAAATCCTGAGCATCTGCTAGCAATACACGGGCTCGAGCAACGACTTGCTCACCTAATGGCGTTAAACGCACATTCTGACGGTCACGTTCAACCAGAACGCCACCTAGTAGCCTTTCTAGCTCCATAATGCCGCCCGATAAAGTCGATTGGGTAACAAAAGAGCGACGTGCTGCTTCAGTAAAATGCAAAGTTTCCGACAACGTAACTAAATATGATAGCTGTCTTAGTGAGGGTAATGCAGCCATAGTGTCCTAGTATGATGATTTAAAATGATGCGCAAATAAACCGCTAAGCTGTGGAATAAAATGGGCAGGGATATCATGCCCCATTCCATCAATTAATTCAAACTTAGCACCGGAAATTGCTTTTGCTACAGCCTTACCGTGGCTCGGTGGAAGTAAGCGATCACGAGAGCCATGTAAGACTATTGTGGGTTGCTTAATTTCACGGTCCAGTTGCAGTAAGGAACCTGTACATAATATTGCTAAAAACTGTTGAAGTACACCAGCAGGATAATAGCTACGTTGATAAAGTTTTCGTGCGGTTTGAACGGCTTCAATATGGTTAATATAACCAGGAGAACCAATTAACTGGAATAATTTTAAGCTGTGATTAACAATCCCTTCTTCATCACGTGATTCTGGTTTGCCAATCAAACTTAAAAGTTGTTTAGGAAATGGTGGGGGTAAAAACGGTTGATTGTTACTTGTAAACATCAAACCTAACTTTTCTACTTTTTCTGGATATTTTGCAGCAAGAATTTGGGCAATCATACCGCCCATTGATGCACCGACTACATGAGTCTTACTTACGCCTAAACGGTCAAGAAGCATCGAGACGTCGTCAGCCATATCATACAATGTATAAGGTGCGCCCTGATTACTTAACCCTAAAGCAAAACGTCCCATCAATTTCATGGTATTTAAACGTTTACCCTGATGACGTACTTTTGATGAAAGGCCAATATCACGGTTATCAAAACGAATAACACGAAAACCTTGATCAATGAGCGATTTACAGAAAAAGTCCGGCCAAAATAGCATTTGAGCACCTAAGCCCATAATCAGCAAAATGGTCGGGTGTTCTGGTTTTCCACCTACTTCTACATGCAATTCAATACCGTTGCCTAAGTTGACTTTGGTTTCCTGCATAAAAGGAGTATAGGGTGAAATACTAAATTGTAAGGCGCTATTCATGTTATTCATACCTTAAAGGAATACTCTGTAACGAGTATTCCTAATTTAAACTTTATGCTTGGGCAGGAATAAGATCTGGAACAAGCTTAGTTAAAGTTAAACGTTGCTTGCCTGCTGTCGCACCTAACAATACGAAACCACGTAATGTTCCGTCATTATCAAGTGCTTTGGCAAGCATACCATCGTCGAATTCTTCAGTTTCCCAATTTACATCGACATCAACTGGTGCCGGTAAAACTGTAAGTGGTGCAGCCGGGGTTTTTACTGCAACTGGCATTGCAGGGTAATGTACATTTGTCTGTTGGCCGCTTAATGTTTTTGCTAGAGCACGCGCTTGCTGCATAATTGGCATTACATAAGGAAGCAGGGTACCGTTCACTTCTGCACAGTCACCAATCGCATAAATATCTGCTTGATTCGTTTCAAGCAAGCTATTGGTAATTACACCACGGCTGGTTTGAATATTTGCGCTTTGAGCAAGAGAAATATTGGGTTGTAGGCCAATTGCTGAAAGTACGATATCAGCAACTAAAGTTTGACCATTTGCTAATGTAACTGCGTAATCTTCCCCGTTATTGATTTTACTTACTTTTTCAACGGTAGTGCCTAATGCAAATTTAACCCCAGCTTCTTCAAGATTTTCTTGGAAAGCTGAAGCAATGTGTGAAGGTAATAAACGGCCCAATGGTTGAGGTGCTAAATCAATTACCGTTACATCATATTCACTATGAAGTAAGTCATTGGCAAATTCACAACCAATCAAACCAGCACCCAAAATTACAACACGTTTATCTTTACGTTGAGCAAGGTTTTCGCGGAAGGTACGATAGTCAATTAGTGAGTTCACTACATGAATGTCATCACTGCCATCTCCTGCAATTGCAAGACGAATCGGGTTAGCACCAACGGCTAAAATCATTTTTGAGTAGGGTTGATTTGAAGTTACCCCATCTTTCTCCAGAACAAGCTCATGACGCTCAGCTAAAATTTCTTTTACCCATGTAAAAGGTTCAATACGCATATTGAGCTGTGCACTCATTTTTGCAGCATCACCTAAGGGAATTTGTTCCGGAGCCTTTTTACCTGCAAAAGCGTTAGATAACGTTGGTTTTGCATAGTTCACCGCATCATCCGCACAAATCATCACAAGTTCTTGCTCTGGGTTAAGCTTACGGAACTCACGTGCTAAGGTATAACCCGCCATGCCTGATCCGATAATGACGATTGGATGCATTTTTTTCTCCAGAATTAGAATTGTTAATTTAATACGGTGATTGGTGATATATAAAAAAGACCATGTAAATCATGGCCTTTTCATTTAAGACATTAGATTTCGATCATTTCAAAGTCAGCTTTTGAAACGCCACAATCAGGGCAAGTCCAATCATCAGGGATATCTTCCCATTTTGTTCCAGCTGCAATGCCGTCTTGTGGCCAACCTTCTGCTTCATCGTAAATCCATCCACAAACGATACATTGATATTTTTTCATGAGACTCTCCGCACTGATAAGTTTGCTCAAAGCTGCCTTTCAGTAAAACTATTCCATCTATTAATAATGTAACTACGATCCGTTCAATAATAACTAATGTAGCTTTGATCGGGTATCAAATTTTTACGCAGTTCTACATTTAAAGTAAAGCACATAAGGGAGTTTAATCATTCGTAAGCAAAGATGAATGGCATATCGAGACAAATAACTGGTTATTTAGGCAAAACTTCAACATAAACACATAATAAATCATATTTTTTTATTCACTTATTAATCTAATAAGGTTTTAAGTGATATGAAGGGTTACAAAAAGAACAAAGCATTTATATAAATAAAGTTCTTAAAAACATAAGCTGATTAATAAATGGACAGATAAATTGATATTTATATAAAGCGATAAAGTTTGTTGAATACTTGAGTAACAGAGATAAGGAAGTTGAGTATGGAAATTCTATTATATGAAGTAGAGATTAACGCGCCTATAGAAAAAGTATGGAACGTACTCTGGAATAGCGAGACATATAATGCATGGACGAAATTCTTTGCGCCGGATTCTTCAATGCGTACTGACTGGGAAATTGGTGGTAAAACATATTTTCTAGACGGAGAAGGAAATGGAATGGTTTCGACCATTGAAGAAATGAAAAAGCCTGAAGTGCTAATTTTTAAACATTTAGGAATGATTAAAGAGGGTAAGGAAGACTTAGAAAGTGAAGAGGTGAAGGGCTGGAGTGGTTCGCTAGAAAAATATTTTTTAAGCCAAAATGGGAATACTACAACTTTAAAAGTTGAATTGGCCACCTTACCTGAATATATCGGTATGTTAAAAAGTGGCTTTATTCAAGGTTTTGAGGTTGTAAAACATATTGCTGAAGGGAGCTAGTTCATCTTACTCAGTTCGTTGTTTAGGCAAAGTATTTTTTATGAATTTTAGAAATCAGATCATTGAGACGAGAAGGATAAGCAAGACGATGATGGCCTCCGTCATATGTTTCTACTGTCATATAAGGTGAAAGCTTTTCCTGTACTTGATACATATCAAGTTGCTCGTCTCCTAACTCTAAATAAGCCATTTTAGGATGAGAGTGATCAAGATCTTCATCACAAAGGTGAGGATAATCATTACGAAAACTAGGATTAAGGCTTGGGTTGGCAACAATCACCGCTAATTTATGTTGAGCGGCTGTTTTCAATGCCCAGTAGCCGCCAAGACTATGTCCAACCAATAAGTCAGGTTTAATTGTTTCGATCGCTTGGTGATAAAAATCTTTAACTGAAGAGTAGCTTAGGTTTCGATAATCAACATCAATACAAAATTTTTCAGGATGCAAGATGGCATGGAACTTTGTTGATTCACGAGAAGAATCCAAGCCATGTAAAAATAGAATTTTCATTATTTACTACACAATCTCATGGATAAAATAAAAGGCAAAAAAAAGCCTTTTAATATCGAGGTCATTTGGATTTTTTTATATTTTACTTAAAGCAAAAAAAAATGATCTTAGCGATTGGTCTAAGTAATTTTCGTCATTGAATACTGATTTAGTGTGAGTGGTTTGACTTTTTTCATTTTTGTTTTGTTGAAATCTTTCGAAAAACTCCCGCAATCTGTTAGGATATAGCACTTAATTTTTACTTAATCGAGGCAGAGATGACGCAACAAAACGCTCAATCGACTTCTGAACCAACTATTTCCGAAAACGATTTAATCGCACAGCGTCATGCCAAATTAAAGCAAATCCAAGATGTTGCAAAGGATACTGGAAAGAGTCCTTGGCCAAATACATTTAAACGTGAACACTACGCTGGCGATTTACAAGAACAATTTAAAGATCAGTCGAAAGAACAAATTGAAAGCGCTGAACATGTCTATGTAAAAGTTGCTGGCCGTGTCATGTTAAACCGTGGTTCTTTCATGGTGATTCAAGATATGACTGGGCGTATCCAGTTATATGTTGACCGTAAAGGTTTACCAAAAGATATTCTTGAGACCATTAAAGGTTTGGACCTAGGCGATATTATTGCTGCTGAAGGTTATATTGGTCGTTCTGGCAAAGGTGACTTATATGTACACCTTGAAAGCTTTGAACTTCTTACAAAATCGCTTCGTCCGTTACCAGATAAATTTCATGGTTTGAACGATACAGAAGTTAAGTACCGTAAGCGTTACCTCGACTTAATCGTGAATGAAGAAACTCGTAAGACTTTTGAAATTCGTGCCAAAGTTGTTGCAGGTATTCGTGCATTTTTAACAAATGAACGTTTCATGGAAGTCGAAACGCCAATGATGCATGTAATTCCGGGTGGTGCGTCTGCACGTCCGTTTGAAACGCATCACAATGCTTTAGATATGCCGTTATTCTTGCGTATCGCACCTGAGCTTTACTTAAAGCGTTTGGTTGTTGGTGGTTTTGAGCGTGTATTTGAAATTAACCGTAACTTCCGTAATGAGGGGGTGTCAACACGTCATAACCCTGAATTTACAATGATCGAGTTTTATCAGGCATATGCTGATTATAAAGACTTGATGGCTTTAACTGAAAACATGCTTGAAAAGCTAGCTCTTGATATTCTAGGTACAACTGATGTCCCTTACCAAGGTGAAGTGTTTAGCTTTAAAGGGCCATTCAAGAAAATCTCTATGTTTGATGCCATTTTAGAGAATAACCCTCAGTTCACCCCTGAAAATGTTGGTGATCGTGAGTTCCTTGCAAAATTTGTGCGTGAGGAATTAAAAGAGCAAGTTAAACCTGGTTTTGGTTTAGGTAAACTTCAAACAATCGTATTTGAAGAAACAGTTGAAACTAAACTGCGTCAACCTACCTTTATTACTGAATATCCAGCGGAAACGTCTCCACTTGCTCGTCGTAATGATGACAATCCGCACATTACCGATCGTTTCGAATTTTTCATCGGTGGACGTGAATTGGCAAATGGCTTTAGCGAGTTAAATGACCCAATTGATCAGGCAGAGCGTTTCCAAGCTCAGGTTGCTGAAAAAGATGCGGGCGATGATGAAGCAATGCATTACGATGCAGAGTTTGTTGAAGCGCTTGAATACGGTTTACCTCCAACAGCTGGTGAAGGTATTGGTATTGACCGTTTGGTTATGCTTTTTGCTGATGCGCCAAGTATTCGTGATGTAATTTTATTCCCGCATATGCGTCGTAAAGAAGGTTAATTTAATCTTCAAAGTAAAAAAAGGCAGTTTATACTGCCTTTTTTTATTCACTATTTATATATAAAAAACACTAAAATTATAGAAAACTTAAGACCACGTTAAAAAATGTAATTGCACAGTTTAACAATTGCAAATTTGTGATAAAAAAATTAATGTGTTGCTCATAAATAACTTTGAGAATTGTGCTGACATGTTTTTAAGAAAAACACTTTCAATTGCATTATTAACAGCTGCCTCTTCAGCTGTTTTTGCCCAAGGTTTGGTGCTTAATAATGATGATTTGCGTACAGATTTAAATTGGTTGAATCAACAAGGTGTTATTAACATCAGCACTTCTACTTGGCCTTTAAGCGGTGATGAAATTCAGCGCGCACTCTCTCAGGCTAAAGTAACTCATCCAGCTCAACAAAAAGTTATTAATTCAGTTCTTAATGCATTAAAAGCAGATAACGATACAGTTAAAGTAGGTGCTTTTGCAGGCACAGACATCAAAGATATTCCTCAAGCATTTGGAAATAATCATAAATCACAATATGAAGGTTCTGTAGAGTTTAATGCGGGCGGTGAAAACTGGGATGCAAAAATTCGTGTAAACGCTGAAAAAGATCCACAAATTGATAATGGTCATGATGCCAATGTGGAAGGTTCGTATGTCGCTGGTAAAATCTGGAATCAATGGGTGATTGCTGGACAAGTTCCAACCTATTGGGGGCCTGCACATGATGGTAGTTTGATTCGTGGAGATGCAAGTCGTCCTGTGTATGGGGTGACCATGCAACGTGCTGTACAAGACGCTTTTGAAACAAAATGGTTATCTTGGATCGGACCTTGGCAATATCAATTATTTGCCGGCCGATTACAGGATTACGAATCTGATCCTGGAGTTAAATTATTAGGCATGCGTTTGACTGCACAGCCTCTACCTTATCTAGAATTAGGTGCATCTCGAGCAATACAATTTGGTGGTGGTGATCGTTCTGAAAGCTGGGATCGTTTTTGGAAAGCGGTAGTCGGTCATGACAATGTACAAGATGGTAGTCAAGATCCATCAAATCAATTAGGTGGATTTGATGCCCGTTTATCTCTACAGCCTTTATTACAGATCCCTGTAAGTATATATGGGCAGATGATTGGTGAAGATGAGGCAGGGTATTTGCCTGCAAAATGGATGTATCTTGCGGGTACGGATTTTTCATCAGTTTATAAAAATATGCCATATCAGCTGTATGCAGAATGGGCTGATACTCGTACAAATCTCGGAGAGATGACAGGAATTTCTTATACACATTACGTATATCATGATGGTTTTTACCAACAAGGTTTTCCATTAGGCCATGGTATGGGTGGTGATGGTCAAATGTATTCAATTGGCGGTAATATCAGCTTTGATACGATGAATCGTTTAAGTGGACGTGTTCTTTATGCAAAAGTTAATCCATTAAGCCTTACTGTTAATCAGGCGTTTCCTGAGAAAGATACAATTAAAGGCCTAGATTTGACTTGGACACACTATATAAAACCAACACTTCCATTAAAAATTAATGGTTGGATAACAGACTCAGATCGTAATGGTCGAGATAATGGTGTTTCAGTAGGTGTTGAAATTCCGTTAGAACGTAAAATGTTTGGTTTCTAAGAATTAAATAATGCTATAGAAAGAGAGAAGCTAAAATGGCTTCTCTTTTTTTATTGTATTTAAAGAAATTTAAAGATGAGATCGTGATTTGCTTCGGTTAACGATGCGAGCTAGGATGGACATGTTATCTATGCGAATCAGTATTTTACATTTATATTATGAATTTGAATATCAATATGAAAAAACAAGCAATAGAAAACAGTTTTAAATCACTATAATGCATAACTAATGCTATAAGCCTCATAAAGGGCTTGTGGTTGGATTATTTATCACGAAAAATTGGAGTTGTTATGGCACTCGTTCCTCCACATGGTCTTCTAAGTGGTGGTTTAATACCATTTCTAGATTTTATGGGCAAAATGGATAGAGAAGGGCGTGTTCATGACTGAATCAAGACTTACACATCTCAAGCAACTTGAAGCTGAAAGTATTCATATTATCCGTGAAGTTGCAGCAGAATTTGAAAATCCAGTCATGCTTTACTCAATTGGTAAAGATTCGGCTGTGATGCTTCATCTTGCATTAAAAGCATTTTATCCTGCGAAACTTCCTTTTCCTTTATTACATGTTGATACGGGTTGGAAGTTTAAAGACATGATCGCGTTTCGCGATAACATGGCAAAAACCCATGGCTTTGATTTAATTGTTCATCAAAATAAAGAAGGCCGTGAAGCAGGGATTAATCCATTTGATCACGGTAGCTCAAAATATACAGATATTATGAAAACCCAAGCTTTAAAACAGGCTTTGGATAAATATCAATTTGATGCTGCTTTTGGTGGTGCGCGCCGTGACGAAGAAAAATCACGTGCGAAAGAGCGTGTGTATTCATTCCGTGATAGTAAGCATCGTTGGGATCCTAAAAACCAACGCCCTGAACTTTGGAACCTTTACAACGGTAAAGTAAACAAGGGCGAAAGTATTCGTGTATTCCCTTTATCTAACTGGACAGAGTTAGATATCTGGCAATATATCTATTTAGAAAATATTCAAATTGTTCCTCTTTATTTCTCTGCTGTTCGTCCAGTAGTTGAGCGTAGTGGTACGCTCATTATGGTGGATGATGAACGCATGCGCTTAAAAGAGGGTGAAGTTCCACAAATGAAGTCTGTACGTTTCCGTACGCTTGGCTGTTACCCATTAACAGGTGCAGTTGAGTCTGAAGCTGATACATTGCCAGAAATTATTCAGGAAATGTTATTGGCAACAAGTTCTGAGCGTCAAGGTCGTATGATTGACCATGATGAAGCAGGCTCAATGGAAAAGAAAAAGCAAGAAGGCTATTTCTAAGACAGTTTCTAAATTTGTGGAGTTTGAGCAATGTCTCATCAATCAGACTTAATTAGCCAAGACATTCTGGCTTATCTAAAACAGCATGAACAAAAAGACCTTTTACGTTTTTTGACTTGCGGTAATGTAGATGATGGTAAAAGTACTTTAATTGGTCGTTTACTTTACGATTCAAAATTGATTTATGAAGATCAATTGCAAGCTGTAACACGTGATAGTAAAAAAGTAGGTACGACGGGTGATGCACCAGATTTGGCGTTGCTTGTAGATGGTTTGCAGGCTGAGCGTGAGCAAGGTATTACTATTGATGTTGCGTATCGTTATTTCTCGACTGAAAAGCGTAAGTTTATTATTGCCGATACACCGGGACATGAACAATATACCCGCAACATGGCTACTGGTGCATCGACTGCTGATCTTGCAATTATCTTGATTGATGCGCGCTATGGTGTTCAAACACAAACACGTCGTCATACATTTATTGCTAGTTTGCTTGGTATTAAAAATATTGTTGTTGCCATTAATAAAATGGACTTGGTTGAATATTCACCTGAGCGTTTTAATGAAATTCAGATTGAATATGATGCGTTCGTGAGCCAGTTAGGTGAGCGTCGCCCAGCTAATATCTTATTTGTTCCAATTTCTGCTTTAAATGGCGATAACGTTGTAAATCCATCAGCTCATACTCCTTGGTACAAGGGTCAAACCTTGATGAGTATTCTTGAGTCTGTGGAAATTAGCCGCGAATCAAACAAACACGAATTCCGTTTCCCTGTTCAGTATGTGAACCGTCCAAACCTCGACTTCCGTGGTTTTGCGGGTACTGTTGCTTTAGGTGAAATTAAAGTAGGTGACGAAATTGTAGCGTTACCTTCTGGTAAGCGTTCTACGGTTAAAGAAATCGTTACTTTTGACGGTAACCTTGAGCAAGCAGTGGCTGGTCAAGCAGTTACATTAACGTTAAACGACGAAATTGATATTAGCCGTGGTAACGTGCTGGTACGTGCAGGTGAGCAACCATTAATTTCACGTAGCGTTCGTGCTTCTGTGGTATGGATGAATGAGCACCCGCTTGTAAAAGGTAAGTTGTACAACATTAAGATTGGTACACAAACCGTTCCAGCAAAAGTGACGAACATTCACTATCGTGTGAATGTAAATACACTTGAGCATACTCAAGTAGAAGAGCTTGAGTTAAATGCAATTGCCGATGTGGTAGTTGAGTTCGATGCTCCAGTGGTATTTGACCAATATCAAGACTCTCGTTACACAGGTTCATTTATTTTTATTGACCGTTTAAGTAACGTGACTGTTGGCGCGGGCATGGTAGAAGCTGCTGTAGAGTGGACTGCTCATAGCAATGCTGTTACTGCCGAAGACCGTGCTGCTCGTTTAGGTCAAAAACCTGCTGCTATTGGTGTTTCTGCACAATTAATTGAAAAAGCTCAAGTCTTAGAAAGTTTGCTGATTCAGCAAGGTGTAGTTGCGATCGCGAAAGCAAGTTTAACAGCTGAGCAATTGGTTCTGTTACGTGAGACTGGTGTTGTAACTATTACAACTTCTGTGGATGGTACAGATACTGAGATAACTGCTGAAACAGTAGAAGAAGCAGTAGAAAAAATCGTGGAATTGGTTCGTCTTTAATAGATTGAAAATGAGTTCTAAAAAAACCCGCGTAAGCGGGTTTTTTATTGAGTTTAGAAAATACTTTGAGTTTTTAAAGTTAAATATTCTCTTAAATCTTTAGGGTAGTTCTGAATCATCTTTAAAAATGTATCTCGATCACCTTGATATAAGGCGCGTGTTGCTTCCTCGTAATTTGGCATATTGCCTAACATAGCAGACATAAAACGGTCGATGGCTTGTTTGGCAAGCATAATATTGCCTTCAGAATTTGGATTATTTAACTCTTTATCAATTAACTTACGAATCACAGCAGATGCACTCGCACTTTGTTGATCTAACCAATCCCAATGTTTTTTCTGTAAAGTGATTTCACGCGAAATTACGCCAAGTTTAGGTCGACCAACTTTTTTAATTTCTTCAGGTTCAGCATAACGTTGTTGAAAATCTTGTTCTGAACCAGAAAGATCAAGATCGATTTGTTGACCTGTTTGATCATTAAAAATCAGAATATTTTCTGTTGTTTTAGGAAGATGTTTTAGTTTTTTTGCAAGTTCAACAAGGGAGTCGCTTGCAATAAGTGTGCTTCCAGTAAAAGCGGTATAGGTGATTGTTGTATTCATTTTTGCCACATATTTTTATCAGGGTAAAATAATATTATCAGGGTAAAACTAATTTGGCAAACATTAAAATTTATAACCAAAGAATTATCTGATTTTATGAGTGGTATCTCTGAAATTAAGGCTATAAAAATAGTCAAGGTAAGAGGCTATTTAAAATTTTGTTCTGCTTTAATATCGCTTTTATGAGAGAATGTGCCTTTAGTTGTATGTATAAGGACTCCTATGTTTGAGCAATCTCCTGAATCTTTAAGCGATATCGAAATTTTAGACATTTTACAGTCGATGAAAAAAGATAAGCTGGATACGGAAGCAAATGAGATTATCCGTAGCGGGGGAAAAGCGGGACGTCAGGAAGCGCATAAACAGGCTTTGGTGGCACTAAATACAAATTTTGAAGAGAAGTTTGTAGAGGCAGTGACTCTTGCACTAGGTTTAAATGCAGCTCAAGCTAAAAAAATTCGCTATAAAAAAGATCGAATTCGTATTTTAAAAGCGCGCGGTATTGATTATTTAGCTATTGATGGGGCAGAAACAGCGCAAGTTTTGGCACAAATTTCACAAGCAATTGTTCGTGAAGATGCAATAGTTACCCATGACTTACATGATATCTTCCCATTTTGGAAAGAAGGTTGGCCAATGGTGCAATTTGATAATGCCTATAAAATTTTAGAAGAAGATATTACCTTGCACTTTCATGCGTTCTTAGATGCCATGATTGAGTACGTAAATAAATAAAAAATAAAAGCCCCAATTGGGGCTTTTATTTTTTTATAACAGAGTGTAGTTAGATCGCACTAAAAAGTGGGAAAACACCAATCACCAAAGCTGTACCCATTAACACCATACAAGTAATAAATGCCCACTTAAAAGTGAACTTTTGATGATCTGCAAAATCGACTTTAGCAAGACCACATAACAAGTAAGTTGATGGAACAAGTGGTGATAATAAGTGTACAGGTTGGCCTACAATTGATGCACGAGCAATCGCTTCTGGACTAATACCATAATGTGAAGCGGCTTCAGCAAGAATAGGTAATACACCATAGAAGAATGCATCATTTGACATAAAGAACGTCAAAGGCATGCTTACCAACGCTGTAATTGGTGCCAGATAAGGTCCCATACTTGCTGGAATCATTGCGACGAATTCTTTAGACATCGCTTCAACCATGCCTGTGCCAGATAAAATACCTGTAAAAATACCAGCCGCAAAAATTAAGCCTACAACAGCCAAGATACTATCTGCATGCATAGCGATACGTTTCTTCTGCATATCAACATCTGGATAGTTGATAAGCATCGCAATACAGAACGCTAGCATGAATAACACTGACATTGGTAAAATACCTTTGATCAACGCAATCATAAGAATAATGGTGAGTACCATATTTACTTTACGCAAATGTGGACGAGTCGCTTCTGGATCTTTTGAAACAGTAATATTGTCACCATGATGGCTTTCAAGCTCAATCACGCCTAAACGTTTTTGCTCATAGCGACCATATAAATATGCCAAGAAGAATAACCAGCCAATACTAATAATCATTGGAAGAATCATTGGTACAAAAATATGGCTTGGGTCGACTTGAAGTGCACTCGCTGCGCGGGCAGTAGGTCCACCCCATGGCGTAAGGTTCATTACACCACTACATAACAACATAAGTGCTGTCATGATCAGTGTATTCATACCAAGTCGCTGATAGAGAGGAAGCATAGCTGCGACACAAATCATATATGTCGTTGAGCCATCACCATCAAGAGAAACTAACGTCGTTAAAAAAACGGTCCCTAATGTAATTTTTAGAGGATCGCCTTTAACCTTTTTCAAAATCCATTTAACCGGGGGATCGAAAAGACCTGCATCGATCATTAAGGCAAAATATAAAATTGCAAATAATAGCATTACACCAGTAGGTGCAAGTTTTTTGATGCCTTCTAGCATCATCTCGCTGAGACCTTTAAGCTCAATATGACTTAAGCTTTCAAAGTAGTGACCTAGGCCCCAAGCAATAAGAGAAAAAATAAATGGGATAAGAATTAAAGCAATAATAGGGCTTAAACGTTTGGACATGATTAAGTACATGAAGCACAAAATCATGCCAACACCAAGTAATGTCAGCATACAATCAATCCTTTGCCTTTAGTTTTACTGAACAAGTTTATTCCAAACTTTGACTTTTATTATTCTTATGAATTTTTATTAAAAAAACAAATAATATATTTAGTTTATTTGGTTAATATATATTCAATTAAAAAGGTATATTCTCCGGAAATACTGAATATATATATTAATGGCTTAGTTTATTTATTATATATAGTAGCTTTAATATTTATATAAAGGTTTTATCATATTTAAAATTATCATATATTTTGAAGAATTATACTTGCTTTGAGCGTTGAGATGAGAAGAAGACCCATTTACAAGGCTTGTAATATCTACGTTACCTAAGGCTGATGGGGTTGTAAATGCTTTATTCGCAAATTTTCATTTGAATTGAACTTAATTTTTTTATTTTAATTAAGAGGTTAATCTTTATATTTATAAATATGATTAGCATAATTAATTAAACTTTTAATAATGAAGAATATTAAATGAAAGCGTGAATTTAATAACTACTTATTCATATTAAAAAAATATCCTGCATTTGGCAGGATATTTTGCACCAAAATAAATCAATTTTCGTCAGGCGGTGAATGTAATTCAGATTTTTCTAATACGCGAGTAACTAATAGTTGATCGATTTTAAAATGATCCACATCGACAACTTCAAATTTATAACCACCAAATTCGACAAAATCGGCTGGACGAGGAATTTTGCGTAAACGATACATCATAAAACCTGCTAGCGTTTCATAATTCTCTTCATCGGGCATTTCGTCAATTTCAAGAGCATGTCTCAGGTCATCAATTGGTGTGCTGCCATCAATTAACCAAGAGTTATTGTCACGCTTAATGATTTGCTGTTCTTCTTCAATTGGGGTAACCCAGTCACCCATTACGGTAATCATGATATCGCTTAAGGTGATAACACCAACTACAAGCGCATATTCATTAATTACAACAGCGAATTTTTCTTTTGTTGATCGGAAGCGATCAAGTAATTCAGAAAGCGTTAATGTGTCAGGAATAATCAGAACATTACGAATAGTAGATTCATTTAATTGAGTGGGTGATTGGTTATTTAAAATACGAACAAGAAAATCTTTGGCATCAACATAACCAATAACCTGATCAATATTTTCATTACACACTAAAAATTTAGAATAAGGATATTCTGCTAATTTTTGTCGAATACTGTCTTCATGTTCGTTTAAAGTGAAATAAACAACATTTTCACGCGTTGTCATACTTGATGGTACGTTGCGTTCCTCTAGTTCAAAAACATTTTCAATAAAATGATGTTCTTGTTTTTGAAGTACACCTGCTTGGGCACCTGCATCCATAACAGCTGAGATATCATCAAAAGTAATATTGTCTTCGCGAGTTGTATTTACTTTGAATAAGCGGAATAACAGGTTCGCGATGGCATTAATTCCCCAGGCTAAAGGTTTACAAACTTTAATAAAAACCTGAATTGGATTGATAACACTAATTGCAATTTTTTCTGGGGCAATCATAGCCAAGCGTTTTGGCATAAGATCGGCAAATAAAATAAATAGCGATGTCACCAAAGTAAAAGATAGAGCAAAACCAATTGTTTGCGACCAGGGACCTACATAGAAGCGGTCAACTAAAGTCACAAAAAACGGACGGAAAGCAGCTTCGCCTAAAATACCGCCTAAAATTGCAACAGCATTTAGTCCAATTTGGGATGCCGCAAAAAAGTCTGCAGATTGTTCTTGTAAATCAAGTACCTGTTGAGCGCGTTCCTCACCAGCTTCAGCTAAAATTTTTAACTTTACTTTTCTGGCGCCAGCCAGTGCAATTTCAGTTAAAGATAAAAAGCCTGCTGCGATGATGAGCAGTACGATGATAATGATATTTTGAAAGAGACTCACAAATCACCCGAGGTTCATCATTATTATGACTATGTTTTAACACAAAAAAGCGCTGAGGTAATCAGATTGATTGCTCAGCGCTTAAAGATAATGTTTGAAAGAGACAATTAAATTAAAATTTATTTAATAGTGAGAAAATTGTGAATTGTTGGTAAGAAATTCACGATTTTCTTCTTCGATCATTTGGCGAGCAACGAATAGAATAAGTTGGCGTAACCAGCGATGAGCAGGGTGATGGTGTAATAGTGGGCACCAAGCCATTTTAAGTTCAAATTCTGGAATATAAAAAGGAGGATCCTTTATAACCAGTTTTGGATTTTGAGTTTGTAGGCGCGCCATTCGAGTTGGAAGCGTTGCAATGAGGTCAACATTTTGAGCAAGCAAGGCTGGCATTTGGTAGTGGCGAGTAAATACTGAAATTTTACGGCGTTGACCAATACGTTCTAATGCTTGATCAATCCAGCCTAAACCACCTTGTTTATCTGGGTTTACGCCAAAACCAACACCCATACCTGTTTTAGATACCCAAATATGCTGTGCATCTAGGTAACTTTTAAGATTTAAATGAGTAACAGCAGGGTGTTTGTCATTCAAAATACAGCTGAAACTATCACGCCAAACTAACACTTGGTGGAAACTTTGCGGTATTTCATTAAATCTATTAATTGCCAGATCAACTTTACCTTGTTCCATGTCTCTATATGACACATCACTTGGGGTAAGAAAGTCGAGCACTACATTTGGAGCTTCAGAACGTAAAGCTTTTACAAGACGAGGAACCAGAGTTGCTTCTGCATAATCAGAAGTCATAATGCGAAAAACGCGATTGCTGGTATAAGGGCGGAATTCGGTACGCGGTTCCAAAATCATGGAAAGATCAGAAAGGGCATCGCGAATACGTGGTTGTAATTCGAGTGCGCGTTCTGTCGGTGTCATTCCTTCCGATGAGCGGATTAGAAGAGGGTCGTTAAATAAATTACGCAAGCGACGTAAAATATTACTCATGGCTGGTTGAGTAACGCCAAGCTGTTCTGCTGCGCGTGTAACATTTTTTTCACGAAGAAGAACATCAAGATATATTAATAGATTAAGATCTACCCGTTCCAGATTCATAAAAAAAATACCGAAAATAAAACCCTAAAATTGTTTCAAATTATGCCATATTTAAAGAACATTGTGTGAAAAAATGATGAGAAAAACGACATTTTTTGTTGAAATTAAGTATGCTTGAAAAGGACCTCAAATGCTCGATTTTATTATCTTTGATCTGTTTTTGACTTTATGTTTATAGACGTAAATTTTTTCTCTTATATTTAACCATGTTCTATCATTAAAATTGACTTTTTACATTGGCAAAAGTCTCCTAATTTACAATTGACTTTTGACAATAAAAATGAGTGGAAAAATCTCAAAAATTGTATAAAAATAAAACTTGGAGAGTTTTTTGATCAAAATACTATACTCCTTTAGGATTATTTTGTTTTTATAAACAAAGTGTTATGTTTTTTAGTTTTACTTATAATATCGATTTATTGGTATATTTTTTAAATAAATACTGAAGATTAACGAAGGATATTGGATTAATTGATTGGCTAAGTCTAAGCTGTGTTCATGAGGAAGCAGCTGGTGTCATAAGAAATTTAAGTAACGTGACTCTAGGCTTCAATCGATGAAATCCTAAAATGAATACAGGACAATATCATGACTACATATCAAACAGCGATTGATGCAGTACGTCAATTAAAAGCAAAATTTGGCAACACTTGGGCAGACATTAGCCCAGAAGATGCTGCTCGTATGCAACTTCAAAACCGTTTCAAAACTGGTTTAGATATTGCTAAGTATACAGCTGCGATTATGCGTCGTGATATGGCTGAATACGATGCTGACTCAAGCAAATACACTCAATCATTAGGTTGCTGGCATGGTTTCATCGCACAACAAAAAATGATTGCGAACAAAAAATACTTCGGTACTACAAGCAAACGTTATATCTACCTTTCTGGTTGGATGGTTGCTGCTCTTCGTTCAGAGTTCGGTCCACTTCCTGACCAATCTATGCACGAAAAAACTTCTGTTCCTGCTTTGATCGAAGAAATCTACACTTTCTTACGTCAAGCTGACGCAAAAGAATTAAACGATTTATTCCGTGCTCTTAAAAAAGCACAAGAAGCTGGTGATACTGCTAAAGCAGCTGAAATCACAGCTCAAATCGACAACTTTGAAACTCACGTTGTGCCAATTATTGCTGACATCGATGCTGGTTTCGGTAACGAAGAAGCAACTTACTTACTTGCTAAGAAAATGATCGAAGCTGGTGCTTGTGCGCTTCAAATCGAAAACCAAGTATCTGATGCTAAACAATGTGGTCACCAAGCTGGTAAAGTAACTGTTCCACACGAAGACTTTATTGCTAAGATCCATGCATTACGTTATGCATTCTTAGAAATGGGTCTTGAAGAAGGTATCATCGTTGCGCGTACTGACTCTGAAGGCGCTGACTTGACTCAAAAAATCCCAGTGGTTAAAGAGCCAGGTGACATCGCTTCTCAATACATCAGCTACTTAGATACTCAAGAAATTGACATTGCTGATGCGCAAGAAGATGAAATCTTAATCAAGCGTGATGGTAAGTTACACCGTCCTAAACGTTTACCTTCAGGTTTATATCAGTTCCGTGCTGACACTCAAATTGACCGTGTTGTACTTGACTGTGTATCTAGCCTTCAAAATGGTGCTGACCTTCTTTGGATCGAAACTGCGACTCCAAACGTAGAAGAAATCGCACACATGGTTAACCGTGTTAAAGAAGTTGTTCCAAATGCTAAGCTTGTTTATAACAACAGCCCATCATTTAACTGGACTTTAAACTTCCGTCAACAAGCTTACGACCGTTGGGTTGCTGAAGGTAAAGATGTTTCTGCATATGACCGCGCTAAATTAATGAGTGCTGAATATGACAATACTGAATTAGCTGCTGATGCTGATGACAAGATCCGTACATTCCAAGCAGATGCTTCTCGTGAAGCAGGTGTGTTCCATCACTTGATCACACTTCCGACTTACCACACTGCTGCTCTTTCTACTCATGAGCTTGCACAAGGTTACTTCGGTTCTGAAGGTATGTTGGCTTATGTTGCTGGCGTACAACGTAAAGAAATCCGTGGTGGTATCGCTTGTGTGAAACACCAAGCAATGGCGGGTTCTGACATCGGTGATGATCACAAAGAAATCTTCTCTGGTGATAACGCTCTTAAAGCACATGACGATGCTAAAAACACAATGAACCAATTCGCAGCTAACTAAGAATTGATTCCATAAAAAACCCGCTCAAATGAGCGGGTTTTTATATTGAAAATTTATTAATCTTGTTTTTTCAACACATAGTGCTCTGCCAAAGAACCTTCAATTTTTTTACCTTCCATATCTAAAGCAGTTGCAGTATTTTCGCCAATAAAGAATTTACGATTTTCAGCTTTATTATCTAAGGTAATGATAGAAGTGTTGTCTTTATCGAAAGCAAACTTACCATGAGTTTCAAATGGTTTTGCATCACCTTTGCCTAAGTAAGTTTCAGTCAATTCGTAAGTTTTATCATCTTTTAATTTTAGTTCTGTTTTGATGCCTTCACAGTCTGCACATGGAAGGGTACCTGTATATTTACCATTCCAATCTAAAGAATTTTCTGCTGTGTGCTCAGTATCTACAGCAACAGCACTACTTGCTTCACTAGTTTGTACAGGGCTAGAAGCATCAGAAGTTGTTTCTGTTTTATTTTCATGTTTGTTACATGCGACTAGAAGAGTACTCATAAGTGCAATTGCTAATAATGATTTTTTCATGATGAAGAAAACCTCAAAAATAAAAATAAAAAGTCTTTAAAGCCTAGAAAAAGATCATAAAAAATAAAAGCGTTTGTATGTAGTCAAAATTTAACAAAAGGTAAAGTGTATATTTTTTTGTTCATTTAAATGATTTTTATTGAAATATATAACGAGTAAAAAAAGTATCCACTAACTGAGTTAATGGATACATCTAAAAAATTATGGATGAGCAGAAACTCCACCTAGAGAATCACATGCTGATTTATAGAGTTCATATTGTTTTTTTACTACTTCGTCTAAAGGCATTGCAAATAATTCCTCACCATCTTTATAGCTTTCTACATAAGAGGTCGCTTTTTCTTTACTTACTGCTAAAGTTTGTTGGTAATAAGAATTAATTGAGCTATTTGAAATCTCCCTAGTTTCTACGTTTTTACATTGGAAATTATTTAAAAGTTTTTCTGCGCGTTTGACCTCACTAGATTGGCCAAAAATACACCCAGTTAAAAATACAAATGGTACTAACACGAAAAAGATTTTCATGGAAAAAAATTTATAAGAGCGAGGATGGGCGCTATTGTATAAATAATTCCATGCTTTACTGTGGTTTTATGTTAGACATTGATGATTTTTTAACTCATTAAAATAAAAAATTGTTTCCAAGTTTGTAATGACCTCTTTTTGTATATGGTGCATATTTTGCTTATTAAATAAAGCCATTAATAAAAATGAGCCAAAATGAATCGGATTCAACAATTTTCTCATACTTCTTTAGCACCATTTTGGTATGCGCAATTAGAACTTGGTTTTTGTTTTAAAGAAAGTCGCACCATAATGAATCATAGGAAACATTATGGCCCTGTTCGGGTGCAAAAAATGCTCTGGCCTGAAAAAACTGGAGTTTGCCACGCTATTATTGTTCATCCACCAGCAGGCATCGCAGGAGGCGATCATCTTACTTTTCAAATTGAAACAGCTGAACAGGCGCATGCCGTTATTACCACGCCTGGGGCTGGAAAATGGTATAGAACGAATGGTAAACAGGCTTTTCAACATATTTATTTGACTGTAAAAAACGACTCTATTCTAGAGTGGATGCCTCAAGAAACGATGTTGTTTGATGGTGCTGTAGCGCATTCGGAAACACATATTCACCTTGAACAAACAGCAAGTTTTATTGGTTGGGATATGTTGGTATTGGGACGGCAAGCTCGAGCTGAAAATTTTGTTCAGGGCAGTTATCACAATCAGTTTAAGTTATGGCGTGAAAATAACTTATTAGTTGCCGATACATTATATTTTGAGGGAGGAGATCGCTGGTTAAGCTCATGTTTAGGAATGAATAATCAGGCTGTAATGGCAAGTTTCTGGGCTGTACCGCCTGAAAAATTTCGCTCTTCATTTTATTTAGAACAACATGTTGAACTTGTCCGCGAGTTAATCATGCGTATGGATGCCCCAGTTACTTTGACTTTATTGGAAGATGTGCTCTGTGCACGTTTTTTAGGGAATGATGTACGGCATTGTCATGATGCATTTGCGGCCATACGCGCAAGATTAAGACGTTATTGGTTTGATTTAGATGAAGAATTTCCAAGAATTTGGAAGACCTAACTTACGTTAAATTGCGTATTTTAAAAACGATTAGAACAAGTATGCTGCTTTTGAGCACGCATTTTGCTTAAAGAAAACTAGATGCTATTAGGAAAGAGATATGGAACTCAATCCAACAGAGAAAGATAAGTTACTCATTTTTACCGCAGGCTTGGTGGCTGAGCGTCGTAAAGCACGAGGTTTAAAGCTGAATTATCCGGAAGCAGTTGCCTTTATTTCAGCCGCCTTACTTGAAGGTGCACGAGATGGAATGACAGTGAGTGAACTCATGCACTTTGGAACGACTTTGTTAAAGCGTGAAGATGTTATGGATGGTGTAGCGGAAATGATTGCTGAGGTTCAGGTCGAAGCAACTTTTCCGGATGGTTCGAAGTTAGTCACTGTTCATCAACCAATCGTATAAAAGGAGCAGTTATGATCCCCGGCGAAATCATTACTCCAGAGACTGACATTGAGCTAAATGTTGGGCGTGAAACTTTAAAAGTTATGGTGGCTAATGTTGGTGATCGACCTATTCAGGTAGGTTCGCATTTTCATTTTTATGAAGCCAATGATGCACTACAGTTCGACCGTGAAGCTGCAAAGGGTTTTCGCTTAAATATTGCAGCGGGTACCGCAATACGTTTTGAACCGGGGCAGAGCAGAGAAGTGGAACTTGTCGCTTTAGCTGGTAAGCGAGAAGTATATGGTTTTGCAGGCCGAGTCATGGGTAAGTTGGATTAAACATAACAACCATAATGAAAGATATGAGTAAAAAATTATGAAAATGTCACGTCGTGCATATGCTGAGATGTTTGGTCCAACGGTCGGAGATCGTATTCGTCTAGCTGATACAGAGCTCTTTATTGAAGTTGAGCAAGATTTAACGACTTATGGTGAAGAAGTTAAGTTCGGTGGTGGTAAAGTCATTCGTGATGGCATGGGACAATCTCAACTTTTAGCTGATGAAGTTGCTGACACGGTCATTACCAATGCTTTAATTGTAGATTGGTGGGGAATTGTAAAAGCTGATGTTGGCTTAAAAAATGGCCGAATCTGGAAAATAGGAAAAGCCGGAAACCCCGATATTCAACCTGACATTACCATTCCTCTAGGTGCTGCAACAGAAGTGATTGCAGGTGAAGGGCAAATTTTAACAGCAGGTGGTATTGATACCCACATTCACTGGATTTGTCCTCAACAAGTTGAAACCGCGCTGATGTCTGGTACAACAACAATGGTGGGCGGCGGTACAGGACCAGCAGCAGGAACTTCGGCAACCACAGTGACTCCAGGTCCTTGGCATATTGCGACCATGTTGCAGGCGATAGATGATTTACCTATGAATATTGGTCTGTTAGGTAAAGGTAACCTGAGTTTACCAGACCCAATTCGTGAGCAAATTAAGGCTGGGGTAATTGGGCTAAAACTGCATGAAGACTGGGGTTCAACACCAGCAGCGATTGATAACTGTTTGAGTGTGGCAGATGAGTTTGATGTTCAGGTCGCTATTCATACGGATACACTAAATGAGGGTGGCTTTTTAGAAGAAACACTGGCCGCATTTAAAGACCGTACCATTCATACGTACCATACAGAAGGTGCGGGTGGTGGACATGCTCCAGACATTTTAAAAGCAATTGGACAAAGTAACGTGTTGCCATCTTCAACGAATCCAACGCGACCTTATACCATTAATACTATTGATGAGCATTTAGATATGCTCATGGTTTGTCATCATTTAGACCCTGCAATTGCTGAAGATATTGCTTTTGCAGAAAGTCGTATTCGCCGTGAAACCATTGCTGCCGAAGATATTCTGCAAGACCTAGGTGCAATTGCCATGATGTCTTCTGACTCTCAAGCGATGGGGCGTGTGGGTGAGGTGATTTTACGAACTTGGCAAACTGCACACAAAATGAAAATTCAACGTGGCCCTCTAGAGGGTGACAACGAGTTTCATGATAACAATCGCGTTAAACGTTACATTGCGAAATATACAATTAACCCAGCCATTACCCATGGTTTAAATCATGAAATTGGTTCGATTGAGGTCGGAAAACTTGCTGATTTAGTGTTATGGAAACCTGCCTTTTTTGGGGTAAAACCTTCCATGATTATTAAAGGCGGCATGATCGCGGCGGCGCCGATGGGTGACATTAATGCCTCCATTCCGACACCTCAACCAGTTCATTATCGTCCAATGTTTGGCGCATATCCGCGTGGTGTGCATAACACTTGTATTACCTTTTTATCTCAAGCAGCCATTGATGAAAAAGTTGCTGAAAAGTTAGAACTTAAAAAGCTAATTAGCCCCTGTAAAAATACGCGTGAAATTACTAAAGCAGATATGAAACATAATACATATTGTCCAGTTATGCATGTGCATCCAGAAACTTATGAAGTAAGAGCAGATGGTGAACTATTAACTTGTGAACCTGCTGACGTATTACCAATGGCTCAGCGTTATTTCTTGTTTTGATAAGTTTTATTGAGATGATTTTGTTTTATGAATTTATATATATGAACTGAATAAAGGAGAGAAAAATTAAATGAAAATCTATACCCAACGTCTTGAAGATATTTCTCCTGATCAGGCATTTGAAACGGTTGAACTAACTTTTGATACCCGTCAAAAATCACGTTTTCGAGCGGCCTTGGCAAGTGGCGTAGATATTGGAGCTGATTTGCCGCGTACTGGAATTTTGCGTAGTGGTTCGTATATTGCAACCAAAGAGGGTGATGTATTACGTATTGACGCGAAACCTGAACGTTTAATGCAAGTTAGTGCTAAAACCGATTTTGATTTACTTAAAGCTGCCTATCACTTAGGTAATAGACATGTACCATTAATGCTCACACCTACAGCTTTGTATTTTGAGCCTGATCATGTGCTTGCAGAAATGGTAGAAGGATTGGGGCTCACAGTGACAGAAACAGATCATCCTTTTGAACCTGAAAGCGGTGCCTATGCTCAACATAGTCATGACCATCGCTTAAGCCCAATCAAAGCTTTACACCATGTCCATTCATAATGCTGCGCAATTACTGCAATTGCTGACACTGTCTTCAACGGCACTGCCAGTTGGAGCGTATTGTTATTCACAAGGCGTGGAAACAGCCATCGATATTGGCTTAATACACGATGAAAGCTCGGCAATTGCTTACTTTGAAGAAGTTCTTGAAATGCTATTAGTGAGGTTTGAGCTACCAGTACTCAAACGTCTTATGCAACATTATGATGAACCAGATGAGTTCCTGATTTGGGCAAATTTATATAAGGCGAGTCGAGAAAGTAAAGAACTTTTGGCTGAATCGCAGCAGTTGGCATTTTCTTTAAATGCATGGATTAAAGATGTTTTAAAAAAAACGGTTGAGGTTAAAAAGCAGTTTGGTTTTGTGCCTGTCTATGCGCAGCTTTGTGGGCGTTTAGAGCTTAAAGAAGAGGATGTGCTTACCGCTTATACTTTTACTGTTTTAGAAAATCAGGTTTTGGCAGCAGTAAAAACGGTTCCATTGGGACAAATGGCTGGGCAAAGAATTTTATGGCACTTGCATGGTTTAGTACCAGAGGCAGTACAGAAAGCTTTGAAACTTAATGATGAACAATTAAGCAGTGCTTTACCTCGTTATGCCATGTTGAGTATGAAACACGAAACACAATATTCACGGTTATTCAGATCTTAAGTTTAGGAAAAAAGGATAAAAATCATGACAGAACGTAGTCCGTTAAGAGTTGGAATTGGTGGACCAGTAGGTTCGGGTAAAACAGCACTTACGCTTAACTTATGCCGTGCCTTGCGTGATAAATACAATATGGCTGTAGTGACAAACGATATTTATACCAAAGAAGACTCAAACTTTTTAACCCGTAATGAAGCGATGTCTCCAGATCGTATTGTGGGTGTGGAAACAGGTGGTTGCCCACACACAGCAATTCGTGAAGATGCCTCAATTAACTTGGCTGCGATTGATGATCTATGCGAAAAATTTGATGGCTTAGAGCTTATTATTATTGAAAGTGGTGGTGATAATTTAGCCGCGACATTTAGCCCAGAGCTCTCTGATTTAACTTTGTATGTTATTGATGTGGCAGGTGGAGAAAAAATCCCTCGTAAAGGCGGGCCGGGTATTACCAAGTCAGATTTACTGATTATTAATAAAACTGACCTTGCACCAATGGTCGGTGCAAACCTTGATGTCATGGACCAAGATGCGAAACGCATGCGCGGTGAAAAGCCATTTTTATTTTCAAACATGAAAACACAAGATGGTCTTGAACAAATTATTCAATTTATTGAGAAACAAGGGCTGTTTAAGGCTTAAGGAGTAACTATGAACTTCATTAAGAAATGGGGCATTGGGCTCCTTAGCATGTTACCGGCATTAGCCATGGCACATCCGGGACATGATCATGCACATTCAGGGTTTATGGCAGGTTTTATTCACCCTTTTACTGGGCTTGATCATTTAGTCATGGCTTTAGGTTTTGGTATCTTGTTATGGTCAGCCGCTAAACAATGGAAAATTGCTGGTGTCATTACACTAAGCATTACTTTGATTGTAGGCTTTTTAATAGGTGCTGAAGGTTTAGTACCAGCCAGTATTGCTGAATACGGCATTATCGCTTCTTTGATTGTTACAGCGATTGCATTATGGACAAAATCAAATCGGATTTTGCCTATTGCTGCTGCATTACTCGCAAGCTTTCATGGTATAGCGCATGGTGTTGAACTCGCACATGCGGGACATATTGTTGCATTAGTAGCTGGTATGGTTACTGGTATGGCACTTATCTATTGCTGTGGCTTAGCATTAGGTGCATTGTTTACGCGATATGTACCTTATGGCAAAAAAATTATGGGTACTTGCGCAGCAATTGTTGCAGTTATTGGTTTAAGTTAATTAAACCCTTGCAAAAAAAGGTAGCTTTAAGCTACCTTTTTGGATTTGCAAAATAAAATGTGTGTGCATAAAAATATTTACCCTGTTTTTACAGCGCTGATTATCTTTTACAGTGGATATATTCAGGCCTATGATTTTTTTCAACCAGAAAGTGATTCTACTTTACTAGATACAGAGCAGTTATTAGATCAATCAGATTTAAACTTGGAACAAAGGCGGTTAGCCATTGAGCATGATGATGAAGTTAATAACTATAATGTGCTCAAAAACGAGTTTTATTCAAATGAGCGTTGGGTAATTTATAATTACACGGCCTATGATACCGGGCAACTTCAGAACAAAAACAGTAATGGTTTAACGAATCATATTAATATTCAAGATTTATCCATTTCAGTTGGGTATGGAGTTAATTATAGTGTTAATCCAAGACTGAAAATTGGTTATGAATATATTTCGAGTTTTCCTTATGATCGAGGTCAACTCATTCGATTTTTTACGATCTATTTATTCTGAGGTAAAAAATAATCTAAATCAAATAAATAGATCAGATAAATTAATTCTTTATAAAATTCTACATGTTTAAATTTTCTGATAAAGCCCTGCGTGGACAGTACCTGCTTTAGTGGTTTTCACTTGTTGCCATGATGCAGGAAGGTGAAGCTGAGATAAATCTCGGTCAGCTTCAACATAAATATATCCATTATTTTTGATATGTGAATCTGCCAATTGAGCGAGCTCTTGCCATAGATCGAGACTATAAGGCGGATCTAAAAAAACTACATCAAATTGTTCTTTTAAGCGCGGTAATGCTTGCTGAGCAGTTGCATTGAATAAATGACAATTCTGCGCTTTTAAAAGCTGGATATTCTCTTTTAAAAATCGTGCTTGAGTCTTATCAGGTTCAATCATATAAACAGATGCGGCACCGCGTGAAAGTGCTTCAAAGCCTAATGCACCAGAACCTGTACAGATGTCGAGAACCTGAGCATTTTGAATGTCCCACATGAGCCAATTAAATAACGTTTCACGAACACGATCTGGGGTGGGTCTTAAACCTTCAATACTTGCGAATGGTAAAACTCGTCTTTTCCATTCGCCCCCAATAATGCGTAATTGATTTTTCATTATTCATCGATCTCATTTGTAGCAGGGCGAGCAGGAGTCGCTTGTGGAGCAGATGCTGCTGCGGTAGTTGTAGCAGGTGCTGGCGTAGAGCTAGCAGTTTCGCCGCCACTTGGAAGCTCACCCGGTTTAATTCCTGCTGTCATAAGGCCACCATTAACTTGATGGTTGGCTGGACGAATCGGATTTTTATTGCGGGTTAATAACCAGTAATCAAATATCGGCTTAGCAAGTTGAGCTGCGGAACCACCATGACGACCATTTTCCCAAATCACCGCAATAGCAATTTCAGGTTTGTCAGCAGGTGCAAACCCAACGAATAAACCATGGTCAAGTTGGCGTTCACTAAGCGCAGCTTCGTTATAACGTTTACCCTGTGCAATACTTTTAACCTGTGCTGTACCTGTTTTTCCGGCAATTTGATAAAGCGATGTACGGATACCACGTCCAGTACCTGATTGAATTACATCAATCATGGCTTCTCGCATTTTTACCCAGTCTTCGTCTGTACCGTTGAAATTAATTTTTCCATCAGGCGCATTACGGACTGTAAAAGGTTTTGCACCATGTGATGCACGTAAAACATGTGGAACTACATGAGAGCCGTGATTCGCTGTAATAGCAGTTGCCATTGCAAGTTGTAATGGAGTTGCAGTAAATGCACCTTGACCAATACTGACTGAAATTGTTTCACCTTTCATCCATTTAGTTTTGCGTGTACGCATTTTCCATTCTGGACTTGGGTATAAACCTTCACTTTCACTTGGTAAGTCGACACCTGTTTTTTGACCAAAGCCAAATTGGCGCATCCATTGGTTCATCTGGTCGATGCCCATTTGATTTGCCAAAATATAAAAATAGGTATCGCAAGACATGATAATGGCTTTGTGCATGTTCACGATGCCATGACCAGTTTTTTTCCAGTCACGGAATTTGTGAGAGTCACCAGGTAAATGGAAATAACCTGGGTCAGAAATAGCAGTAGACCAGTCGACAATACCATAATGTAAACCGCCCATTGCTTCCATTGGTTTAATAGTCGAACCAGGAGGGTATGCGCCTTGAACAGCACGGTTATAAAGAGGTTGGTCGATGTTGTCACGTAGAGAGCTGTAATCTTTATGATTAATACCCGTCACAAATAGGTTTGGGTTAAAGCTTGGGCTTGAAACCAACGCAAGAATTTCACCAGTACGTGGGTCTATCGCAACAATTGCACCACGACGACCAGCAAGTTGCTGTGATGCTACGACTTGTAAACCATAATCTAATGATAAATAGAGGTCATTACCACGAGTTGGATCTTTACGTCCTAAATGACGCAATACATTACTATGAGCATCGGCTTCTACAGACTCATAACCCGGTGTTCCATGAAGTAAATCTTCATAGCTTTTCTCTACGCCAATTTTACCAATCAGGTTTGTTCCAGCGTATAAGTCTTTATCAATACTTTTTAATTCTTTATCGTTAATACGGCCAACATATCCGATCACATGAGCAAACAATTCACCATGCGGGTAATAGCGCGTCATTTGGGTTTCAATTCTGACCCCAGGGAATTTGTATTTAACTTCACTAAACTTGGCAATATTTGTCTCGGTTAAGTTGAGCTTAATTGCAACGCGTTCAGTTTTTCGTGCCGTTTTAATACGACTTTTAAAGCGGTCTACATCTTCTTGAGTAAGCTCTAGAATTGGTTGCAATTGTTCAATAACTGCATCAGGATCTTCAACATCTGCCTTACTTAATGTTGCGGTAAAAACCGGGTAATTATCAGCAAGTAAAACCCCATTACGGTCATAAATATAACCACGAGCAGGGGGGAGCGGTTGTAAGCGAATACGGTTTTTATCCGATGCAGTCGAGAACTCATCGTAATGAAAAATTTGCAGATAAGCGTATCGGCTGGCTAGTACCAATAGACAGATAATCACAAGACCTACGGCAAAAAATATACGACCTCGATAAATGCGCTTTTCTTGCTGGATATCTTTTAAAGGAAAGTGCTGTTTCATACGGATCGACTTAATGACATAGGGTGAGAAAAATAGCTGCTTATTCTAACGCAAGCGCAGTTAAAATATTGCATAATTTTCAAAGTTTCAGTGAAGAGGCAAATTGGCTTTTTTGACTTTGTAGACAACAAAATTGTAGAGTCTTGTATATAAGAAGCAAAATAATTCTGTTAAAGTCTTTCATTCAATAGAATAGGGTTGTTCTCACTATACGATTAGGGAAAATGGAGAAAATAATGAGAAAAATTTATCCCTTACTTGCAGTTTTGACAGTAAGCAGTTGGGCGAATGCTCAAGATTATTCATTTCTTCCAGAAGCAAAATTAGCAGATCACAAAGCGTCTACTTGGAATGTAGGTGCAGGTTTTACTCAAAAATTGTTACATCTTAATGGTGAGTGGGTAAATCCTTATGGTATTGCCTATGCCAAGGTTGGCGCATTTTTAAATGGTGATAAAACTGCTGGTGGACAGGTTGGATTTCGCTATCCTTACTATCTGACTGGAACAGATAAAAATGGCTACTATATTGGCTTTTATGCTGGACACCTTGATAGCAAGCCGGTAGATGGAGAGTATAAATCTCGTTTAGGTGCTGGTGTTGATTTGGCATATGTATTGTTGAATTCAGAAAGAATTAGTACTTTTAGTGTCGGTATTGGTGCAGCTGAAAAACTGACTGACCAGAACGGAGCAGTTGCTGCGAAGACTAAACCACAAATTCAATTTTCTTATTCTCTAAGTTTTGGTTTATAAAACAAAGCAGTTTATCGTTAACTCGCCATAAGCAGAGCACAAATAAATACGAGAGTCTTACATGTTAGAGTACGTCAGCGGATTGTGGCAGACCTTTTTACACAGACCTGATTTTTGGGCCGTTTTAAGTATCATCCCAGTTACTGCCTTTGTCACATGGGCACATGTTTGGATGGCGTTAAAAATGGTATTTTACCCAATCAAATTTTGGGGTTTTCATTTAGGCCCTTTACCAGTCGGTTGGCAAGGAATTGTGCCGCGCAAAGCTGGACGTATTTCAGGAATTATCACCGATAATACTTTATCTAAATTAGGTTCTTTACGTGAGTTTTTAGAGGCCATGGACCCTGAAGACATGGCACGTATTATTGGTGAGCAAGTCGGATTTGAACTTGAGCATTTGATTGATGAGGTGATGATCGATCGTAATGCCGTACTTTGGGAAAATTTACCTTATTCAATTAAACGCCGTATTTATGCACAGGCGCATAAACAATTACCCGGTGTATTAAGAGAATTAGTGACTGAGCTGACTATGAACGTCGAGTCACTGGTGAATATGCGTGAAATGGTCGTGAGCCAGATGGAAGGTGATCGCCGTTTAATGGTACGTATGTTTTTAAAAGTAGGCCAAAAAGAGATCAACTTTATTTGGCATATTAGTGCTTTAATCGGGATGTTCTTTGGTATTTTTCAAATGGTTGTCTGGTTCGTTGTACCTTGGCACTGGACTGTTCCGTTTTGGGCTTCAATTTGGGGTTTTTTAACCAACTGGATTGCAATCTGGATGGTATTTAATCCAATTGAACCAAATTATATTCGTTACCCACAGATTTTTAGATTAACAAAAGACCGTAAGTTCCCTTGGATTGTGCCAGTTCTTCGAATTGGGACGTATAATTTCCAAGGGGCTTTCATGAAACGTCAAGAAGAAGTCTCTGATGTGTTCTCAAGTGTAGTTACAGAAGATCTGATCACCTTAAAATCGATTATGACTGAAATGATGTATGGGCCGCGTAAAGATAAGACGCGCCGTATTGTGAAGCGTCATATTAACGAAATTATGGAAACACCACTTGTTCGTACATCTTTACAGCTTTCTTTAGGGCCAAGAGAGTATGCAAGATTAAAGACGGACTTGATTGATCGTTCAATTGAAATTACGATGGGACCCGTATGTGACCCTGCACTAAATGCAAGCCGGGCACAGAAGATTTTTCAAATGTTTAAAGAGCGTATTCGTGAACTAACACCAAAAGAGTTTCAGAATTTATTACGTCCTGCATTTCAAGAGGACGAGTGGATTCTTATTGTATTAGGTGGGGTAACCGGATTTATTGCTGGTACAATACATTTGTTTGTAGCTTTCTTATAATTCGACGTCGGGCAGGATCTATTGAAGATTAATGAGACTTTTTCTGCCAGACTTCATTCATTGTTTTAAATGAGGATGTTTTTTATGCGCATTATCTTACTCGGACCACCTGGGGCAGGCAAAGGTACTCAGGCTCAGTTGATCTGTAAGCGCTACAATGTCCCACAAATTTCAACCGGTGATATGCTCCGTGCTGCGATTCGTGAAGGTACTGAACTTGGTCTAAAAGCTAAAAGCGTAATGGAATCTGGCGGTTTAGTTTCAGATGAACTTATTATCGGTTTAGTAAAAGAACGTATTGCTCAACCTGACTGTGCAAATGGCTGCATTTTCGATGGTTTCCCACGTACTATTCCTCAAGCAGAAGCATTGGAAAAAGAAGGCATCAGCATTGATCACGTGATTGAAATTGATGTGCCTGACGAAGAAATCGTAAAACGTCTTTCTGGCCGCCGTCAGCACCCAGCTTCTGGTCGTGTTTACCACACTGTATACAATCCACCTAAAGTGGAAGGTAAAGATGACGAAACTGGTGAAGATCTTGTTCAACGTCCAGATGACCAAGAAGAAACAATCCGTAAGCGTCTAGCGTCTTATCATACTGAAACAGAGCAATTAGTTGGTTTCTACCAAGGCCGTGCTGCTTCTGGTGAAAATGCGCCAACTTATGACAAGCTTGATGGCTTACGTACAATTGAAGATGTACAAAAAGATTTGTTCAACATCTTAGACAAATAATTTAATATTATTTGTGATAAAGAGCCCTCTTTGTGAGGGCTCTTTTCTTTCATCAAGTGCGGGAGAACGATATGAAAATCATTTTGATTTTAGTGGTATTGCTGAGTCTGGCACTATTGTTATTTTTACTATATCAAAGTCAAAAAATGCTACGTCATGTGCAGAAACAACAGGCTTTGGAAAATAAAAAAAATGGACGAGAACGTCAACTACATCCCAAATTGCAGCAGATTAAAAAACCTCAGGATTAACTGAGGTTCTTTGTTGGAATTGCTTTTATAGCACCAAATTCAAAGCGGTCTGGCCAGTTACATACATCGGCAACCACACACTCTGAGCATTTCGGTTTACGGGCAATACAGCAGTAACGGCCATGTAATATCAACCAATGATGTGCATCTATAATAAATTCTTTCGGAATCACCTTAACTAAACGGTGTTCAACCTCAAGTACATTTTTGCCTACTGCTAAGCCGGTACGGTTTCCCACACGAAAAATGTGTGTGTCGACAGCCATAGTTGGTTGTCCGAATGCAGTATTTAAAACCACATTGGCTGTTTTACGTCCAACACCTGGTAAAGCTTCCAAATCTTTTCTATTGCTTGGAACCTCACCGTTAAATTGCTCCATTAAAATCTTACAGGTTTTAATGACATTTTCAGCTTTGGCGTTATAAAGGCCGATGGTCTTTATATATTCTTTTAAACCGTCTACACCTAAGTTATAGATTTTTTCAGCAGTATTAGCGACAGGATAAAGCTTATCAGTGGCTTTGTTTACACTAACATCAGTTGCTTGAGCCGATAACATGACAGCAATTAATAATTCGAATGGAGATGAATATTTTAATTCGGTTTCTGGAGAAGGTCTTTGTTCACGAAGGCGTTCAAAGAAAATTTGAATCTGCTTTTTCGTCATGTTTTTGACGGCCATTCAGACCTCCTGTAATTGAGTGAGTTGCTGTTGTAGTTCATCAAGTTGAAGGCGCTTTTTTGCATCTTCTCGAACACTGAGCTGTTTTTCCAACTTTTTAATTTGTGTGCGAATTTTAGCTAATTCAATAGTCGTTCTTGCGTCATTTACAATTACTTCTTTCGACTTCTCAATGATTTGAATTGAAGGCAGATCATCAAGTGCTTGAGAGAACTTTGCAAAAAATTGTGTGTCAATTTCAGCGCGTACCACAGGGCCTTTGCGATGTATACGACGTTTCTCTTCGCGTTGAATATGCGCGTAGTAACGTTGTCTTAAATCATTTTGTTCTGCAATTCTTTGCTGTTCATTTGGTAAAGCTTGAGTGTCTTCGACCAGATCAATACAGTCAACTGGGCAGGGTGGAATACATAACTCACAACCTGTGCATAGATCAGTCAAAATCGTATGCATGAGCTTACCACTACCAATAATGGCATCTACAGGGCAGGCATTAATACATTTTGTACATCCGATACATTCGTCTTCACGAATAATCGCTTTCATACGTTGTGGGCGTCCATCGGCTTGTACAGGCCATACACTTGTTTCAGCAGGTAACGACGAGCGATTTAATAGTTTTGCGAGCGCATCGGCCACTGGCTGTCCACCAGGAACACATTTATTTGCATCTTCACCTTCAGCAATTGACTTTGCGTAAGGTAGACAACCGTCACGGTGTCCACATAAACCACATTGTGTTTGTGGCAATAACGCATCGATCTCGCGTATGAGAGAAATAGATGGATTCATAGAGGAAAATAGCTTGTTTAAAACGATGCGATAATGAAGAAAAACCTAAGTAAGGTCAATGGATTTTAACGAATTTATAGGCTTTTTGATTGACCTAAAATGTAGCTAATATTGCACAATAATAGATCAAAAAAATTGAAATGATAAATGACTATTATTGATTTTTAGATAGTTTTTCTAAAATTAACTTTATGATAATTAAGAAAAATAAAATAATTTAAAATAACTATTGTTAAAATTGATGGAAAGGGATTTAATATTTTGCTGCTAAATGATGCATTTTAAAATGTATTGCACCAATTTAATTCATTACTATGCTGAGGACCGTGCATTGAAATATAACAACCTGAATGAATTCCTGAATTACGTGCAAGCGCGTGATCCGCATCAACCTGAGTTTTTACAAGCTGTCGAAGAAGTCATGACAAGCTTGTGGCCATTTATTGAAAAAAATCCGGAATATGCAGAGCAGGGATTGTTAGAGCGTTTGGTTGAACCAGAGCGTGTAATTCAATTTCGTGTTTCATGGATGGATGATCAAGGCCAGACTCAAGTGAACCGTGCTTTTCGTGTTCAATATAATTCAGCAATTGGTCCATTCAAGGGTGGGATGCGTTTCCATCCGTCGGTCAACCTATCTATTTTGAAATTTTTAGGTTTTGAGCAAACTTTTAAAAACTCACTGACCACTTTACCAATGGGTGGTGGGAAAGGTGGTTCAGATTTTAACCCTAAAGGTAAATCTGATGCTGAAATTATGCGATTCTGTCAGGCACTCATGATTGAGCTTTACCGTCATTTAGGTCCAAATACCGATATCCCTGCTGGAGATATTGGTGTGGGTGCGCGTGAAGTGGGCTACATGGCTGGCATGATGAAAAAACTCAGTAATGACACTGCATGTGTATTTACTGGTAAAGGAATTTCATTTGGCGGCAGCTTAATGCGTCCGGAAGCAACAGGTTATGGTACGGTTTATTTTGCAGAAGAAATGCTAAAAACACGTGGGCTATCTTTTGCTGGTAAAACTGTTTCGGTCTCTGGTTCTGGTAACGTTGCTCAATATGCTGCGGAAAAGGCAATGTTCTTGGGTGCAAAAGTGGTCAGCTTATCGGACTCTAATGGTACTGTTTATCTAAAAAATGGTTTTACAGATGAGTTGTTGGCTGAAGTCATGGAGTTAAAAAACGTTAAACGTGGACGTATTTCGGAGTTTGCTTCTAAGCATGGCTTTGAATATTTTGAAGGTAAAACACCTTGGCATATTCCTGTAGATATTGCTTTACCATGTGCAACACAAAATGAATTAACCGATGAAGATGCTAAAACGCTCATCGCTAATGGTGTCATTTGTGTAGCTGAAGGCGCTAACATGCCATCTACACTTGAAGCTGTTGAACATTTTATTGAAGCTAAGATTTTATATGCTCCGGGTAAAGCATCTAATGCGGGTGGGGTAGCAACTTCTGGTTTAGAAATGTCTCAAAATGCAATTCGTTTGGGCTGGACACATGCTGAGGTTGATGAACGCTTACATGCAATCATGAAAGACATTCATGCCAATTGTGTTAGATACGGTACTAAAGAAGACGGTACTGTGAACTATGTAGATGGTGCCAATATTGCAGGCTTTGTAAAAGTTGCTGATGCGATGCTTGCACAAGGTATTTATTAAAATATAGAAATAAAAAATCCGATGCAAAAGCATCGGATTTTTTTAGTCTAAAAATTATTTTTTAGGCTTTTTAACCATTTCTTGCTCTACAACCATATCTAACACATCTGCTTGGCTAGATTGATCTGCTGCTGGGTTTTTCACTTCAAAGCGTTTTACACGTAAAATTACGCGTTGGTTTGGATTGTGTTCAAAACCTTCGATTTGACCATAATATAATGACCAGTTTTTGTCGGCATAAGTTTTAACGCCTTTGTCATCATATTTAACTTCACGAACTTGCAAGCAAGTTTGTGGCGCAACACCCGTACAAGATTTAGTTTCTGGCGCTACTTCAAGAAAAACAGTTTTACCTTCAGACTGGTATTTTGCTTCAGGTGTCATTTTACCTGTGAACGTATATTTCTGACCTTGAGCATCAACGATTGTCAATGTTGGTTGATCAGCATTTGTTGTATTAATTTCAAATGGAATCGCACGTTTTTGGAACAGGCTGCTAGAGAATTGTTCCTGTTTCATTAATGCAGGTTCACACGCCATCATAGTCGACATTACATCAGCAGTTACGATGGTATTGTTTTCAACTTTCCAAGTAGTACCTTGGCGGTTACAACCTGTTGCGATAGACAAACGGTCGTTTGTGAAGTTAAGAACAATCGGCTTTTTAGTATTTTCAGGTTGGTATGTCCATGAATAATCAGTTAAAGCTTGAGTATTAGTTGCTTTTACGCCTTGGAAAATATGCTTTTGACCTGCTTTGTCTGTCACGCTTAAGATTACCTGACCATTGCTGTTACTAATTTCAATTGGTAATTTTGCTTCACTAAAGATGCTATTAGACAATTGTTCTTGTTTCATTAAATCGTCTTGGCAAGCCATCATTGTTGATGCAAGTTGAGAGGTTACAAGCTGGTTACCTTCAACTTTCCAAGTACCACCTTGACCATTACAACCTGTATTAATTGCTAATTTGCCGTCTGCATTAAAGTTAAGAACAAGTGGCTTAGATGCTTTTACATTTTGGTAAGTCCAAGTATATTCACTTAGAGTTGCTGCAAGATTTTGTTGTTGCTCAGATACAATTGGAGCTTGAGTATGTGAAACTGTTTGACACGCCATCAAAGAAAAAGGTAATAACGCAAGAATTAAATATTTAATTTTCATTTAAAAACTTCAAGTAAAAAAACAACAGCACTAAGCTTAAAACATTCTTAAAAAAAGAAAATGTAAACATATGATTGTTTCGGTTTTTAAAATGTATAAGTTTGTAAATTATTCTAATTTTTTATAAAAATAATGCTATACCCCGCGAAAACGGGGTATTTCCTAAAAATTAATCAAAACGATATATATCCATACCTAATGAACCCATTGTGAAGCTGCTATGAACAATCGTAAAACGATGACCAGTTCCCATAGCGAAAAATAACGGTGCAAAATGTTCAAGAGTTGGATGATTACGTTTTATATAAGGCAGTGATTGCCATTCCAACACGCCATCGTAATCTTGATGTGAAAGCTTATTAACGACGGTATTTCTAAAAGTTGAAGCCCATTCAGGAACATTTGAATTGTCACCTTGCCAAGACAACTCAGCAAGATTATGGGTAATACTTCCAGAACCAATCAATAAGATTTGCTTTTCACGTAAAGGGGCAAGCGTTTGTCCAATTCGATAAATTTCTTGAGCGCTTAAGGTCATCGGTAAAGAAATTTCAACAACGGGAATGTCTGCATCTGGATACATGTGTAAAAGAGGCATCCATACACCGTGGTCGCGAGGACGAGTACTATTGGCATGTGCAACAAAATGAGCGTCTGCCAATAACTTCAATATTTCTTCGGCAAGTTCAGGTTGACCAGGTGCACTATAGCGAATCTCGTATAACTCTGGTGGGAAACCACGGAAGTCATGCCATGTTTCTGGTCGTGTTGAACTACTTACTTCAAGTGCTTTACTTTCCCAATGAGCAGACATCACGATGATTGCTTTTGGAGTTGGGAGATTTATACCGAGACGGTGTAAAGCAGGACCCACTTGTTCTGGATCAAGTGCAAGCATGGGTGACCCATGTGAAATAAACAGTCCGGGAAGGGTTTGTAGTTCCATTTCATTACACCTGAGTTGAAAAGCAGAATAGTATTCATTATGCCAAAATCAAGACATGTTAAAAGTATCTAGATTTCAACGGATTGTTCTTAAAATGAAACGGTTGTTCCATTTATGCGCGGTGATACGGATGGTTGTGATTAATACTCATTGCTCGGTATAACTGCTCAATTAATAAAACACGCACCAAAGGGTGAGGCATAGTTAGTTTTGAGAGTGACCAATGCCAAGCAGCAGCTTTACGTACCTGATCTGATAAGCCATCTGGACCGCCAATAGCCAGTGCGACATCATTTCCTTCAAGCATCCATTGTTTCATGGTGTCAGCTAGCTTTTCTGTACTGAGTTCACGACCACCCACTTCTAAAGCAATCAGTGTCTCGTTTGGTTTTAACGCATTTAAAATACTTTCACCTTCAATTTGACAGTATTTTAAAATATCCGCTTCCGAGTCATTTTTACCGCGTTTTGCCATTGGAAGTTCAATCACTTGAGTCTGGACAAAAGGCTGGATGCGTTTGAAATAATCTTCAAAACCAGTAAGTACCCAAGCAGGCATTTTTTGACCAATGGTCAGAATACGAATTTTCATGTGGTCTATTCAGTCAAAACGGCTGACACATTATACCTGAGGAGATGATAACCGCGGGGTGAAACTGGGCATAAAAAACGCAGTCCAAAAAATGGTGTTGGACTGCGATCAAATGATCATCTGTCTGGAGTTCAGATGATCATAGAGAATAAAAACAAGGCTATCTGTAACATAAGATAGATAAGAGTAAATAATAAAATTAATCACTCTTACTTCTTATTATGAGGATGGTTGGATATTATTCAATCAAATTATGTAACAAAAAAAGAGAGCCGAAGCTCTCTTTTTTTTATTTTTCAATTAGTGACGCGCTGCTTTTGAACCTTCCACCGGTTTTACAATAGGTGTTTTGGGTAAAGGCTTTGGCATTGCAGTTAATGCTAAAGGTAAGATTTCATCAATGCTTTTCACAGGTTTGATTTCTAATCCTTCTTTAACATTGTCAGGAATCTCTGCCAAATCACGAACGTTATCTTGAGGAATAAAGACAAGCTTAATTCCCCCACGATGTGCAGCAAGAAGTTTCTCTTTCAAGCCACCGATACGCATCGCACGACCACCAAGACTTGTTTCACCTGTCATTGCGATGTCTGGACGAATCGCAATACCAGTAAATGCTGATACAAGTGCAGTTGTTAATGCCAAACCAGCAGATGGGCCATCTTTTGGAGTTGCACCTTCAGGTAAGTGAACGTGTACATCAGTTTCTTCAAAACGAGACGCTTCAATACCAAGTTCATCAGCACGTGTACGTACTACAGTCATTGCTGCGGTAATCGATTCTTTCATTACGTCACCGAGTGAACCGGTTGTAATAAATTTACCTTTACCTTTAACAGCTGCAACTTCAATAGTAAGTAACTCGCCACCTACAGAAGTCCATGCCAAGCCATTTACACGGCCTACTTGTGCTTCATCTTCAGCAATACCAAAGTCAAACTTATGTGGACCTAGATATTCAGGAAGATTGGCAGAGGTAACGTCAAGCTGTAAGTTTTTAGACTTTTTACTTACTGCTTCTTTTACCACTTTACGCGCAATTTTAGAAACTTCACGCTCTAAACTACGAACACCAGCTTCACGTGTATAGCGTTGAACAATGTCACGAATCGCTTCTTCATGAATTGTTAACTCTTTTGCACGTAAACCGTTGTTCTTAATTGCTTTAGGAACAAGGTAACGTTCAGCAATGTTTACTTTTTCATCTTCGGTATAACCCGGTAGACGAATGACTTCCATACGGTCTAGTAACGCTTCTGGAATATTCATACTGTTTGCAGTACAGATGAACATGACTTCAGAAAGGTCAAGATCAAGATCTAAATAGTGATCGTTGAACTTACTGTTTTGTGATGGATCAAGTACTTCAAGCAATGCAGAAGCTGGGTCACCACGGTAGTCTTGTGCCATCTTGTCAATTTCGTCGAGTAAGAACAATGGGTTCTTCACGCCAACTTTTGTTAAAGACTGCACAATTTTACCCGGCATCGCACCTATATAAGTACGACGGTGTCCACGAATTTCTGCTTCATCACGTACACCACCAAGCGCCATGCGAACAAATTCACGACCTGTTGCTTTAGCTACTGATTCACCGAGTGAAGTTTTACCAACCCCTGGAGGACCTACTAAACAGAGGATAGGGCCTTTGAGTTTTTTCACACGTGATTGAACAGCTAAATATTCAACAATACGGTCTTTAACATCATCAAGACCATAGTGGTCAGCATCAAGAATCTCTTGTGCTTTTGCTAAGTTAATACTGACTTTGCTCGCTTTATTCCACGGCGTATCTAAAATTACTTCTAGATAGTTACGTACAACGGCAGCTTCACTAGATGCTGGTTGCATTGCTTTAAGTTTACGGAACTCAGCTTCAGCTTTTTTGCGTACGTGTTCAGGTAAATCAGCTTCAGCAAGACGTTTCTCTATTTCAGCAACGTCATCTTCAGCACCGCCATTCATATCGGAAAGTTCACGTTGAATGACTTTCATTTTTTCATTTAGAAAGTATTCACGTTGGTTCTTTTCCATTTGGCGTTTTACGCTGTCATGTAAAGTTTGCTCAATTTGCTGTTCAGCAGATTGATTCATCAAGTAGTTCATTAACTCTTGCAAATGTGCTTCAAACTCATCGTGCTCTAAAAACTTCTGTTTAATTTCAATATTTAGAGGTACACGAGTTGCTACGAAGAACATAAGTTGCAATAAGTCTTCGATTTTATTGGCAGCAGCAACGAGTTCACGTGCATTACGTAATTTTGCTTCTGCATATTGAGCAAATAAGTTACGTAACTCTTGTAAACGAGTTTCTTGAGTTGCCTTATCTACATTAATAGTCATTGGACTTAGATCATGTTCAGCAGTCAAATAACTATCTTCATCGATAATTTTTGTGAGCTTAGAACGATGTAAGCCTTCAATAAGTACTTTAATGCAGTTTTCATCATTTTCATGATTAACTACTTGTACAATCTTAGCGACTGTACCGTACTGGTATAAATTGTCGTGATCAATTTCTTCTGTAAGCGAATCTTTTTGCGCAACTACAAATACTAAATTGTCACTGTTACGAGCCACATCAACTGCATTGATCGATTTTTCACGACCCACGAATAGCGCAATTTGCATGTGTGGATAAACCACAACATCACGTAAGGCTAATAGTGGTAATACACTTGGAACCTGAGGCTCTAAGTCAGTTTTTTCATTCATAATAAGTTCAGACATGGGCACTCCTAATGAGTGACAACGAGGTTGCCATGTTTTTTATAGTGATGTGTATTTCAAAAATTACAAGGGCATGACAATAGAAAATGTTGAAAAAATGACTAATTTAGTCAACTTTTTTTTAAAAATGTTATGAATCAATAGATTAATTCTTAAGAAGAATAAAATTTTGTAGTGAAGCTAAGCATTTTTACTTAATAATTAGTCTTTGCCGTACAAGTAAGGAAATCAGTTTTCGAAACAAATGTTTGGTTTAGTTTTATTTTATAATAAGTTTTTTTATTAAGTATATTTAAAAATTTATTTATTTTATAATTTATTATGAGTAGAATAAACACACTATTATTTATAATATACAGCTGTATTTTAAATGGGTGATTGTTGCTGAATAATTATGTTGATAATAATATTTATTTTAGAGTTAATATTCTATTTTTATAATATACAGATGTATTTTAAAATGTATCTGTTTTTATTAATTTTATAAAAATTAATCATATATTTAGAGTTATTATTCTATTTTAAAATAAGTTTACTTATTTTTAACAAAAACAAAACACTTTGTCGTTAATTAATTTTTTATTTATTAAATTCAGTAAATTAAAATTAATTATAAAAATATAATTTGTGATTAAAATCACAATTTTTCTTCTCGTTATTTTGTTTTTATATTTACCCTTTAGATTTATTCAATTAGGATGCCGCCTCTTTTTTTGGGCCGAAAATTTTAAAAATGTATTTGTACATTTTTATTGGTCTTTGAGTTTGGTATTTGTCTGAGAAGTTTTATGAATAAATTTTATAAGGTCATTTGGAATGCTTCAATTGGAGCATGGGTTGCAACATCTGAAATTGCAAAAGGTAAAACAAAGACTAAATCAAAAACTTTAAATGCATCAGCGATTATTTTAACTAGTTTAATTAGTTTTACGCCAAATGCTTTCGCAGGGACAAATACCGAGGGTGGAGCAGGCCAAGGAACATCTATTTCAGGAACAACTTCTTGTCGTGAAGGAAATGCGAGTACTGCCAATGAAAAAGATGTTGCTATTGGTTGTGGAGCCCAAACTCAAGACCGAACAGGCTCTAACATCGCAAACCGTAACAATCCTTATAATAATTCTACTGGTGCTTATGCTGGTGCAATGAAACAAGGTGGAGCAATCAGTGTCGGTACTGGCGCTGTAGTTGAGAAAGGTTTAGGTACTGCAATTGGTTCTTATGCTACAACTCAAGGTATTTCAGGTGTAGCAATTGGTACAGGTGCTTTATCTTCTGGAAATACTGCTCTTGCGGTTGGGCGCCAATCTGCCGCGACTGCCGATTTTTCTCAAGCCATTGGTAATGTTGCAGCAGCTACAGGTAAAGGCTCTTTAGCAATTGGTCACTCGGCAACGGCAGAAGGTTACCGTTCAATTGCAATTGGTTCACCAGATATTGAAAACGCTGACCCAGTTGCGGGGCAAGCAGGTGCTGCTTATCAACCTAAAATGGCAACAAAAGCAACCGGTAAAGACTCGATTGCTTTTGGTGGTGGCGCAGTGGCCACTGAGGAAAATGCTTTAGCGATTGGTGCATTTTCAGAATCTAAAGGTAAAAAATCTGTTGCAATTGGTACAGGCGCAAAAGCACAAAAAGATAATGCTGTTGTGATTGGAGACCAAGCTGAGGCTACTTTTGATGGTGGTGTCGCAATTGGTAAAGGTGCACGTTCAGAAGCTGAAAATAGTATTGCTGTAGGTAAAGATTCAAAAGCAGTCCAAGCTAGGGGTGAAAGTTTCTTAACTAAACAATCAGCTCCAACTGGTGTTTTATCAATTGGTGACGTGGGAAGTGAGCGTCGTATTCAAAACGTGGCAGATGGTTCAGCAGATTCGGATGCTGCCACCATACGACAGTTAAAAGCGGCTCGTACTCACTATGTCAGTATCAATGATAATGGTCAGCAAGGTGGCAACTTTGAAAATGATGGGGCGACTGGACGTAATGCAATTGCTGTCGGGATGAATACTTCTGCTACTGCTCGTGATGCAATGGCGATTGGTGGATATGCACGAGCAACGGGAATTGGTGCAATTTCAATGGGTAGTAGCAGCCAAACGGTTGGCAGTGGTGATGTTGCTATTGGCCGTAATGCTTCGACAAAAGGTGCAGAAGGGACACCGTCTGGTTATAGCAACCAATCAATTGCGATTGGTGACCAGACCAAAGCGATTGGAGATCAGTCGATTGCGATTGGTGCCGATGTCATTGCAAGAGGAAACTCTTCTGTTGCCATTGGTGGTGATGATGTAGATAAAATTGCACAAGATGCTGAGCTGAGTAAAACCTATACAGAAATTACGGGTGGTGTGCTTAAAGCAGGTAAGTATCCAACAACTGAAGCGAATCACGGCTCAACTGCTGTAGGTACTCAAGCTGCAGGTACTGGTGCATTTTCATCGGCTTTCGGTATGACATCTAAAGCAACTGGTGATGCTTCATCTGCTTTTGGCGTCATGTCTAATGCTTCAGGTAAAGGTGCTGCTGCATTCGGTGCTGTTGCACAAGCAACAGGTGATGGTGCATCTGCAATGGGTATTAACTCATTTGCATCGGGTACAAACTCAACAGCAATTGGCTCTGGTAACAAACCCGGTGAAGGTGCAAAAGCAACTGGCAACAGTGCTGCTGCAATTGGTAGTGGTGCTCAAGCAACAGGTGATAACTCGGCTGCAATTGGTAAAGGGGCTGAGGCTACAAATGAAAATGCTGCTGCTGTCGGCGGCGGTGCAAAAGCAGCTGGTAAAAATGCTGCAGCTATTGGTGGTGGTGCAATTGCCGACCAAGAAAATGCAGTTGCAGTTGGTCAAGGTGCCCAGTCTTTGGTTGAAGGTGGTGTCGCTTTAGGTGCACGTAGTAAAGTAGAAGCTAAAAATAGTGTTGCTTTAGGCCAAGATGCTGTAGCAACCGAAGCGACAGGAAGCTCTTTCCTGACCAATCGTGATGCTTCTAAATCTAATGGTGTTATTTCTGTTGGGTCGGCTGGAAAAGAACGCCGTATTACCAATGTTGAAGATGGCTCAGCTGACTCAGATGCGGTAACAGTACGCCAGCTTAAAAATGTTGATGGACGTGTAAACCAAAACACGAGCAATATTAGTAAAAATGCTCAGAATATTACCAATCTAAATCAAAAGTTAGATGATACAAGAACTGACTTGGGTAACCAGATTACGGATACAAACACCAGGCTAAACAATACCAAAGATCAGTTAACAACTCAGATTAATGACACTAAAACTGAGTTAAACAACACGATTGGTAACACCAAAACTGAGCTGAATAGCAAAATTGATAACACCAAGACCAAGCTTGAAAACAAAGGCTTGAACTTTGCTGGTAATAGCGGTGCAGATGTACACCGTAAACTTGGTGGGAAGCTCAATATTGTAGGTGGTGCAGCTGACTCAACACCAGCTTCAAAAACAAGCGGTGAAAATGTCATTACCCGTACTACTCAAGATGGTATTCAGATTGAGCTGTTAAAAGACTCGAAGTTTGACAGTGTGACTACTGGTAATACCACTTTAAACAATAATGGCTTAACGATTAAAAACGGTCCAAGCGTTACTAAAGAAGGTATTAATGCTGGTGGTAAACAAATTACCAATGTTGCAGATGGTGTAAATGCTAAAGATGCAGTGAATGTTGATCAGCTAAGCAAAGTAAAAGAGAGCTTAAATGGCAAAATCACTGATACCAATAATCTTTTAAATGATGCAAAAAAAGATTTAGGTAATCAGATCGCTGATACCAACAAGAATTTAAATGATGCTAAAAATGATCTTGGTAATCAGATTACCGATACCAATACCAAGTTAAACAATGCCAAAGATCAGTTAACGACTCAGATTAACGATACCAAGACTGAGTTAAACAACACGATTGGTAATACGAAAACTGAACTAAATACCAAAATCGACAACACCAAGACCGAGCTTGAAAACAAAGGCTTGAACTTTGCTGGTAACAGCGGTGCAGATGTACATCGTAAACTTGGTGAGAAGCTCAATATTGTGGGTGGTGCAGTTGTTTCAACACCAGCTTCAAAAACAAGCGGTGAAAATGTTATTACCCGTACCACTCAAGATGGTATTCAGATTGAGTTATTAAAAGACTCGAAGTTTGACAGTGTGACTACTGGCAACACGACTATAAACAATAATGGTTTGACGATTAAAGACGGTCCAAGCATTACTAAAGAAGGTATTAATGCTGGTGGTAAACAAATTACCAATGTAGCTGATGGTGTAAATGCTAAAGATGCAGTCAATAAAGGTCAGTTAGATGATCTTGCTGCCAAGCAAAATGCAACTGATGATGCTGCAGTGAAATACGATGATGCCAAAACCAAAGATAAAGTTACCTTAAAAGGTAAAGACGGTACGGTTTTAGATAATGTGAAAGCAGGCAACATTTCATCAACTTCAAAAGAAGCGGTCAATGGCAGCCAGATTCATAATATTTCAAATAGTATTAAAAACAGTATTGGTGGCAATACAGTTGTAAACCCAGACGGCAGCCTGACGACCAATAACATTGGTGGAACAGGCAAAAACAACATCAATGATGCAATTAATGAAGTAAAAAATACTGCAACTAAAGCAAAAACAACTGTAACTGAAGGCGATAATGTCGTTGTAAAAGAAACTGTTAATAAAGATGGCAGTACTAACTACGAAGTATCGACTAAAAAAGATCTGACATTAAACAGCGTAACTGCAGGCGATAGCGTACTTACTAATAATGGCTTAACTATTAAAGAAGGTCCAAGCATTACTAAAGACGGTATAAATGCTGGTGGTAAACAAATTACCAATGTGGCAGATGGTGTAAATGCTAAAGATGCAGTGAATGTCGATCAGCTAACTAAAATCAAAGACAGCTTAAATGGTAAAATCACTGATACCAACACCAAGTTAAACAATACCAAAGATCAGTTAACGACTCAGATTAACGATACTAAAACTGAGTTAAACAACACGATTGGTAACACCAAAACTGAACTAAATACCAAAATCGACAATACTAAAACCGAGCTTGAAAACAAAGGCCTGAACTTTGCTGGCAACAGTGGTGCAGATGTACACCGTAAACTTGGTGAGAAGCTCAACATTGTAGGTGGTGCAGCTGCTTCAACACCAGCAGCTAAGACCAGCGGTGAAAATGTTATTACCCGTACGACTCAAGATGGCATTCAGATTGAACTGTTAAAAGACTCGAAGTTTGACAGTGTGACTACTGGTAACACGACTATAAGTAACAATGGTTTAACTATTAAAGAAGGTCCAAGCATTACTAAAGACGGTATTAATGCTGGTGGTAAACAAATTACCAATGTAGCTGATGGTGTAAACGCTAAAGATGCAGTGAATAAAGGTCAGTTAGATGATCTTGCTGCCAAGCAAAATGCAACTGATGATGCTGCTGTGAAATACGATGATGCCAAAAATAAAGATAAAGTTACCTTAAAAGGTAAAGATGGCACGGTCTTAGATAATGTGAAAGCAGGCAATATTTCAGCGACTTCAAAAGAGGCAGTAAATGGCAGCCAGATTCATAATATTTCAAACAGTATTAAAAACAGCATTGGTGGAAATACAGTTGTAAACCCAGACGGTAGCCTGACGACCAATAACATTGGCGGCACGGGTAAAAACAACATTAATGATGCAATTAGTGAAGTAAAAAATACTGCGACTAAAGCAAAAACGACCGTAACTGAAGGCGACAACATTGTTGTAAAACAATCTGTTAATAAAGATGGCAGTACTAACTACGAGGTAGCGACCAAGAAAGATCTAACTTTAGATAGCGTTACTACAGGTGATAGCATACTTACTAATAATGGCTTAACCATTAAAGATGGTCCAAGCATGACTAAAGATGGCATTAATGCTGGCGGTAAGAAAATTACTGATGTCTCGAACGGTGTGATTGCACAAAATTCTAAAGATGCTGTAAATGGTGGTCAGGTTCATAACATCTCAACAAGTATTAAAAATAGCATTGGTGGAAATACAGTTGTAAACCCAGACGGTAGCCTGACGACTAATAACATTGGTGGCACGGGTAAAAACAATATCAATGACGCAATCAAGTCGGTAGATGACAAAGTCACTAATGGTGTAAATGACTTGACCCAAAAAGGGCTGAATTTTGGTGCAAATGACCAGAAAGCAACTCAGGGTAAAGCTGTTCATCGTAAGCTTGGTGACACCATTAATATTGTAGGTGGTGCTAATCCAGAAACTGCTGAAGATAAAACCAGTGGTGAAAACATTATTACTCGTACCACAGAAGATGGCATCAAAATTGAGATGCTAAAAGATGTGAAATTCGACAGTGTAAATGTCGGTGGTCATATCTTGAATCAGCAAGGTCTCATCATTAAAGACGGTCCAAGTGTCACAATTAATGGTATTGATGCGGGTGGTAAAAAAGTTACCAATGTTGCTGATGGTGTAAATGCCAAAGATGCTGTCAATAAAGGCCAGTTAGATAAGCAAATTAATGAAGTTAAAGATCAAATTGGTAAAGATATTGGCAAACTTTCTGATCATGCTGTGCAGTATGACAAAGATAAAAATGGCAATGTCGACAAGAACTCAGTCACTTTAGGTGGGGGAGATAAAGGTACAAACCTGAAAAATGTAGCTGATGGTAAAGTTGCTGAAGGTTCTAAAGACGCCGTAAATGGTGGTCAATTGTGGAATGTTCAAAATCAGGTCGATAAGAATTCGAATGATATTAAGAACATTCAGAACAACATTGACAACATTTCTAATGGTAAAGCAGGTTTAGTTCAACAGCAAAAACCAAATGGTGAAATCACGGTCGGTAAAGACACGGGTGGTACTAGCGTAAATATGGCTGGTAAAGACGGTGATCGAGTTGTCCAAGGTGTTAAAGATGGCGAGATTAAAGCTGGTTCGAACCAAGCCGTAAATGGTGGTCAGATTCACAATATTTCAGACAGTATTAAAAACAGTATCGGTGGAAATACATCAGTAAATAGTGATGGTTCAATCACGACTAAGAATATTGGTGGAACGAGTAAAGACAATATTAATGATGCCATTGGTACGTTAAATCAGTCGAACCAAGAATTAGGCAACAAAATTACCAATCTGGGAGATCAGTTACAACAAGTGTTTTATGACACCAATAAACGTATTGATGACGTTGAGAAAAAAGCCAATGCGGGTATTGCTGCTGCGATGGCTTTAGAAAATGCGCCGTTTGTAGCAGGTAAATATACCTATGCTGTGGGTGCTGCATATCATGGTGGTGAAAATGCTGTCGGTGTGACCTTACGTAAAACCTCTGATAATGGTCGTTGGTCAATCACAGGTGGTGTAGCAGCTGCTTCTCAAGGTGAGCCAAGCGTTCGTATTGGTATTAGTGGTGTTATTAACTAAGAAACTGGTTAGGAGAGTAGCAATGCTCTCCTTGCTCGACAGATTAAAGAGATTATAGAAATGAATAAAACAATCCAAAGCTTGGTCGTAGCAGCTTTTGCTGGTTTCGCGGTAACAACTTATGCAAATGAACCAGCTCAGCCACAGGAAATTCATTTTCCAGCGATTGAAAAAAGTTATTTGAAACAAGTAAAACGCTATGAATACCAAGATGTTGCTCGTTTAGACCAAGGACTAAATAAAGACCAAATTCGAGCTTTACTAGGCAATCCACAATTTAGTGAAGGACTTTTTGCAGTAAAAGTTTGGAACTATGTATTAGATATCCGTGTTCCTAACACAAACCAGTACCAACGTTGTCAGTTACGTGTTGATTTTGATAAACGCTATTTAGCAGAACGTTTATCTTGGAAAGGTGAGGCGTGTGAAGGTTTGGTTGCTTGGGGAGAAAATAATCAGGCAACAGCACATAGCACTGTAATTGCAGATCGTACAGCGAGTGTCTTATTTGCCTTTGATCGATTCGATGTTAATGCTATTGAAGAGGGTACTGACAGCATTACTAAAATTGCCGAGCAGATTAAGAAAAGTGAAACAACGAGCCCTATTATTGTTTCAGGCTTTACGGATCGGTTAGGTAAATTTAGCTATAACCAACAATTGTCTTCACAACGTGCTAATACTGTTGCCAAATTATTGGTGCAACAGGGCATTGTAGCAAGTCGAATCCAAATACAGGCAAATAGTCAGACCGACTTATATAAGCAGTGTAGCGATAACAATAGTTCACAACTTATTCAATGTTTAGCACCAAATAGACGTGTTAATATCAATTGGTGAAACGGTCTGTCAGGTAAAAGTAATCACCTTTAAAGTGGTTACTTTTATTCTTTTAGTAAACTGAAAAATAAATCAATCAGCTACATTTTGAGTCATATAATCCTTTCATTGCCTACAAAATCATAAAGCGAATGTGAGGTTAGAACTCCACCGAATATTGACTCTAGCTTTAATCTTTAAATAAACATTTCTAAACAATCAGTCTTTAAAAATGATTATTTATCAAAATAATGAAATTTTTTTAATAAAAAATAAAGCGATAGTTTTTAACTATAAACTCAAATTCAATATTTTGTTTTTATTATCTTTTGAATACAAAAAAGTTTGACTTTACCTACAAAGTTTTATTTTGGGTAAAAAATCATAATATATTTTTTGTATTTATTTGATTATATATTGTACTTTTTCCTTGTTTTTCATAGCATTACAGGTTTTTTTTGTGATTTACCTCTCATTTTTTATTTGATATATTCCGCAAAATTTGCCAAACCTTTTGTTTTTTGAATCTTTATGTAACTCAAGGTAAGCATTGTCTATTTTTTGTAAAAATGTGAGTAGGTATATGAATAAAATATACAAAGTAATTTGGAATGCTTCATTAGGAATTTGGGTTGCTGTTTCTGAAATTGCAAAAGGGAAAACAAAAAATTGTTCAGGCGTTGCTTCTAGCACAAATGAATTTATTGTGGATGATGAAACCTCTGAGTCAAAGCGCTTTGAATATAAAGTACTAGTATTAGCTATATTAGGTGTGATTACTCCTTCCGCATTTGCTGGTTATGAGACGGGTGGAGGTAGCACTTTTACAAACTGTACTTCAACATCTGCCGGGTCTGGTTCGAGATCAGCTGGTAGTGTAGCAATAGGAACATCTGCTACAGCAACAACTCCAACAAGTGGTCAAGCCTGTGCACCTACAAAAGATTCTATTGCGATAGGATTAAGCGCAAGTACTGCTGGTGCAGCAGGAAATAATCAAAGTATTGCTATTGGACGAGAAAGTGCTGCATCTGGCGATCAGGCTATTGCATTGGGAGCAAATGTAAAGGCGAGTGGAAACTCATCTGTTGCGATTGGCGGAGATGACGTTGATAAAGTCGTAGATAGTGATGGTGCACTGTATACTACAATTACTGGTGGAACGATTGTAAAAAATAATTATATTCCAACAGAATCTAGTGGTGCTGCAAGTACCGCTATGGGTGTGCAAGCAAAGGCGAGTGGAGCATTTTCTACAGCTTTAGGTATGACATCTGCGGCAAGTGGAGCTGCAAGTGTTGCTTTAGGTGTGAAGTCAACAGCAACTGGAGATGGGGCTTTAGCAATCGGGGCTGTTTCTAACGCTCAAGACAACGGGACTATTGCAGTTGGTATTAACTCCAAAGCAGTTGGTAATAACTCAATTTCTATAGGTTCTGGTAATACAAGTACTACTGGTGCAAATACAACAGGTCCAAATGCCACATCAATTGGTAGCAATACTAGTGCGGTTGTAGATTCTACAGCTATTGGTTCTGGGGCAAAAGCAAATGTGAGCGGAGGTGTTGCAATTGGTAAAGATTCTGTTGCAAACACTGCTGCTGGAGTGGCTGGTTTTGATCCAGTAACAGGTACAACATCAACACAAACAACAAATGTATGGAAATCTACGCAAGGTGCAATTGCTTTAGGTGATGCAGCAAATAATGTCACACGTCAGCTTACAGGTTTGGCCGCAGGAACGAATGATTCAGATGCTGTAAACGTTGCACAGTTAAAAACAGTAGCCGATCAGACATTTAAATTGCAAGCAAATGGTGATGTAGCTTCTGCTGTAAAAACAAGTGACACTGTCCAATTTCTCGATGGTAAAAATATTAATATTACGCGTTCAGGGAATAATATTACGGTACAGACAGTTGATACGCCAACATTTACTAGCGTAACAACTGGTAATAGTAAACTAGATAACAGTGGCCTAAACATTACTGGTGGCCCAAGTGTAACCACAGCAGGGATTAATGCGGGTAATCAGAAAATTACCAATGTTAAAGCAGGCACTAATGCGACTGATGCAGTCAATTTTAGCCAGTTAAATGCAACCAACCAGAATGTAACCACTGCACAAAACACAGCAAATACCGCATTGACCAATGCAGCAGCAGCGCAAGCGACGGCAGACAAAGGCCTGAATTTTAGTGTGAATGGTGGTATAACGGACAACGTGAAGTTAGG